>CAKZKU010000032.1 GCA_937124545.1 uncultured Microbacteriaceae bacterium
GTCTTCAATCGTTTGGCGACCGCAAACAGACTATTAATCAACGTCTCGCTTTCCAAGCGTTCCCATCGCTTTTCAACCGATGTGTTTTCCATCCTCCAGCCGGTTGACGATCCTTTACCCGGCGCGGCATCCACACCCATCGTTTGGTAAATCCAAAAACGCCTTGCACGTTCCAACTCATCACCGACGCACTCCCTCGATGCCTCAAACTCTTGCCGAGACCACGGCGTCCATCGGATGACGTGTGCCAATTCTTCCGGCCGCTCTCGCAATACCTTGAAGAAATTGACAACATCACCGTTTAGATCGTTGTACGTTTCGATTGGCGACAACGGTTTCTGCAACAGAACCGACGCTGCACCACCGCATGGCTCAACGTAGTGCTGATGCCTTGGGAACTTTGAGATTATCCACGGTGCCAACTTCCACTTCCCTCCGTAATATCGGAACGCAGGACGGGTAACAATGGGTTGCAACGGAGTCGCGGCAACGTCTTTCATAATGGTCAATCCTTTCTTCGCGACCCGTTGAACCCTAGCGTTATCCAGCCCAATCCACTACAAAGTGTTTCGTGACTGGCCACAATTCTTCAACTTTGTTTCGTGGGTCCAGTATTTTGTCTTTCCACCACAGTGTCCAATGCTCCCGGTCGCCGTTTGGGTCTCGATGCTTCTGAACGGCAACGACGCCATCAGGCGCGGTGCCTTCAACGAACCCTGATTCGGTTCCGCACTGTCTCCAGATTTCTTCATCTGACGTGATACCGGCATGGCCGACCATCTGGACTGCTACGGATCGCTTGACGCCCAACACCATCGCTACCACACACTGCCCACACGTCGTTGCCGTCCTTTGCCGCACAAGGGCTGGATAACAATGTGATGCACGGGAGTTGCCGTCACCGTCGTTTCTGTTGTCTATGTCCATCTCGGCAACCCCGTGATCGCTAGCGTTATACGCCTCTTGCTCGTAGCACTGCCTTCCGTGCTTCCCACACACTGTCGTCTAGCATTTGCACGGCGTCACCTCCGTACTCGTGCCACTCCAGCAGCATTTCACATGCTCTCAGTAAATCCGGTGCAGATGCTATCAATGCAATGTTTGCCTTTGGTTCTTCGTCGGTCGATCCGTAGACTTCACAAATTCCTGACGGGTGTTCTGCCGGTCCAACGTGGGTGACAGTTCCGAAATCCCGCTTCGACGTGCCCACGTTCGTCCACGGTCCCGGCGTATAACAACGGTCATGCACCGGAGAACTCGAACTGCCGTTTTCTGTACTCATACTTAACTCCTCGTTCCCGGTGATGCCAGCGTTCACACGACCGAAGTCGCTTTCTTAATTGCTGCCTCAATCAAATCACAAGCTGTCATTTGTGACTGGCCGTATTCTGCATCTTGCTCGAACACTTGCGTGGTGCCTCCGTAGATGCAGTCCATTAGGTACTGACAGGCAACAAGCAATTCAGGAGCCGCCGCGATCAACTGGGCGTTTGCTTCGTTCTCTATCCAGAGTCTATCTGCTTCGGAAGCACTAACCCCAGAAATCCCCATTCCGCGACAACTGGCTATCGTCCTGTCGTTCTTGTCAACTACCCTTCCTGCTGCCTTGTCGCAAACTTTCCACGGTCCCGGCGTGTGAACAACGTCCTTGATCCCGACATCATCCGGGTCTTGGTTGGCTTCGTTTTTCGTGGTTTGACTCATTGGATTTCCGTTTGAGTGGTGTTAGTGATTTCGATGCGGGATAAGGCGGGAGTTCTACGTACCTAAACCTTCATCTGCTCTTGTGCTGCATTGGCGTATCTGTCAGCTCTGCTACCTTGAGTCCCACCACAGACTCGCCAAATGCCTTCTTGCCTACTCGTGGCCGCGGCTTGTCGCCAGTTACGACTACGCGCAGCGCAAGTGTGTTTTGCTCGCCGAACCAGTTACCCTTGACGGGCATGATGGTAAGCTTTTTGCCTATCATTTCACTTGGCTCGACTGTCCCAAGTTCGGCGCGTATCATGCGGTAGTTGAGTTGGTCGACGGGCGCGAAAAACGGCTTCTTGGCTTTTGCGAAATGAATCAGCAAGCCGTGTTTCGTGCCTCCCTCGTTTTCGCGGTCGGCCCACTCAACTTTGCTAATCTCCAGCGCGAAGGTGCGGTACTCACCACCGACTAGCAAATCCTCGCCTTTGATGAGCGTTTGGTCCTTATTCAAAACGCCACCTCAAAGCTTTCGTCGTCTGCACCGGAGGGAATCTTCGACCAATCAACCTCCTCGTCGTCATCGTCCCACATAGCGTAATTCGGTATCACAAGCTCATACCGATCTTTGCCACCATCTGCACCGGGCCACTCGCCAGACCGCCTTGCTCGTATGTACCTTGCTACCAGCTCAAGCACCCGCGTCCAGGCGTTGTCTAGCACAACGTCAGGGACGGGCACAAACGCGTTGTCGAAAACGCCGCTCGTCTCCTGCGTGATAATCCCAACATCGGGAGCCTTGCCGATGTTTTGCCGCGCTAGCTCGCGGTAAATCGCAAGCTTCATGTCGTAGTGTAGCCTGCAAAAAATCCTGCCAAACGCGTGCTTGCCGCAGTCGGCAGTAGTCTTAAGATCGACGATTAGCGGGCGTTTGCGTCTGAGCAAGTCGACGCGGCCCTTGAATGGTATGCCCCCAATTTCACCGAGCAACGTGACTTCCTTTTCGCTTTGCTCAATAATCTTCGACATATACGGGCGAGAGCGGATTGCTTCGATGCAGTGCAGCGCTGTGTCATACTGGTCGCGTTTGAGTACGGTTTTTCCGTCCAGCTCGGCAGCACGGAAAAACTGAGCGACCTTGGCCCTATAAAACTTCGTCGCCTTTGACGTAGTGCGGCGTTCTTCGTCTGACTCATCCTTCCGCTTTGCTGCCCTTAGATTCTGCGGGTCGTTTTCGTAGTCGGGCATGACTACATATCGCGACTCGAACTCTTCTGGCTCAAGCAGCAAGGTGTGAATGCCAGTGCCCAGCCGCATCGCGTCGGTCTCTTCCGTCCCGCCACTGTCGATTGCTGCCCGTAGATGCTTCATCGACTTGCACCCGTGCACCAGCGTCGAAGCGTTCATCAGCTCTAGCTTGCAATACTCGTCCCAATCCACGCCTGCTATCCTCTCAAAGGTATCCCAAACATTTACGAAATGGCCTCCGTGCCAGAGGAGATCCAGCTCCCCAGAATCCTCTGGTGTCCGTACCGACTATCCGTGTTTCAAATCAATCTCGCACAGTACAGCACCGCGTCGAAATCCCGTCGCTGATACGCGTCCCTAGCACGACGCCAAACCCACCAGTC
>CAKZKU010000033.1 GCA_937124545.1 uncultured Microbacteriaceae bacterium
CGATTACTACTTCAACCACGGCTATCGACTTATGCCAAATGACGTGTCTGTAAGAGCAGGGGTTTTGAGCTGGAACGGTAGCGAAATTTTGGCCGCTGTGTTGGCAGACAACGTTATGGGTGTTCAATTCCATCCTGAAAAAAGCCAAGGGCAAGGCCTCGCAGTGCTCCGCGGTTTCGCACTTTCGGGGGAGCTCAGGCTGTGAAGCGAATCATACTGGGGCTCCTGTTCGATGGCGTGGATTTTTATCTTTCGAGAAACTTCCGTCTCCAACGGCTCGGAAACGTGGCCTGGCTCCAGGAACATTTCAGAATTTTTGACCTTGTTTCACATGTTGACGAGGTTGCTGTTTTTCACGTTGCAAGAAAAATGGGAACCAAAGCATTTGCGATGGCGCTCAAGGAATTGGCCCGGAACCTTTTTATTCCGATTAGCGTCGGCGGGGGGGTTCGCTCGATTGAAGATGCAGACGCACTATTTCGGTCGGGTGCTGACCGGATTATGTTTAGTGACACTCTGTGGAATGACCCAAGTCTCGTTAGGAAAGTGGGAATAAAATACGGCAAGCAATCGGTCGTTGGGGTTCTCAATTACTCACTCACAGGAGCACAACACCTCGAAATCCGCCATCGGCACCGGGAAGGTTTCCCTCCCATCGCAATTAAGGAACTGCCGACTAAGTCCTTAGCTTCCCTCGCGGGAGAACTCGTCCTGCAATCGATTGATCGGGATGGGACGGGACAAGGATTCCCCGTGGATAGCCTCTCCCATTTTGAAGAATTGCGCGAAACTCCCTGGATTGCTGCCGGCGGATTTGGCTCTACCGTCCAAGTTTCGCATGCCCTCGGTGATTCACGAATCGAAGCCGTTCTGACTTCTAACTTGCTCGCGTTTGTCGGCACGGGATTGAGCTTGGCGCGCAGCAACTCACGTGAACGTGGAATCAAATTAGCGGTCTGGGAGGAATGGGCGCCAGACGGTGATCGAATCACTTCCTATCCCTAGGAAGCGCCGGCTGAAACCGTAGCAACCAAATCTCGAGCAGAAGATACGATTATGTAATTATGCAGAGTCTCTTTAGAAGCGGTGAAGTGGGTTCCCTGTGAGAATTTTTGTCACGGGCGCTGAAGGCTTTATTGGCTCGCATCTTGTGGAGAAACTTGTAGAGCGCGGGCACCACGTAACAGCTCTAGC
>CAKZKU010000034.1 GCA_937124545.1 uncultured Microbacteriaceae bacterium
ATCGGGGTTGTCAGCGACATGGTCTGGGCGGTTGTTGCCGGCACAGCCCGATCGTGGTTCGTCCGATCGCCAGAGCGTTTATCGGGAGTGAGGCTTGGGGGAGGGGTTGCCCTCATTGGGCTTGGTATGTACCTGTTTGCCTACAGTTTTTTATGGTGAGCTAGACACTCGTCGCATCGCAAGATGCAGGCTTGACCAGAAGGCACTCTCTGGGGCGCGAGCCTGAAGGTAGCGCGCCGTGCGATTGATTAGCCCATGGCTTGAGTGCTGGACTCGGTGGAAGTAGTGCTCGCGCCCATGGCTCAAGCTGTCGAGATTGAGCACAGTTAGCCCGTGCTTCCAAATAATGAAGGGCAGACTGAATTGATCCCTATTTTCGAAGCGCGAATAAAGCTCCCACCACTCGTTCATGGCGGCCGCCAGTTTTGGTGATTGGTGGTTCTTGAAGATAACTGACCCCTCCCACAATCCAGCGTCGTCGGGGAAGCCCTCCTTGGAATACAGATCAAGCTCAGTGGGGACACGGTCGGGGTACCGCACTTTACCGCGTTGCAGACAAGCCTCTGCCTCCGCACGAACGGAGGACCTGGTGTAGTGGGGGTACAAGGCCAGGTCAGAGCCTGAGGCCGTAAGCTCCGCAAAAATCGAACTGAGGTCACCCATTGGTCTCACATTGGCGTCGACGTAGAGCGTGGCCTCTGTGTGTGTCAGTTGCTCATGAAAGAGAATTTTCGCTTTTCGGTTGGACAGGCGCGGCGACTTTTCCAGCGGAGCAGGTATGACAGTGGAATCCCACCCCGGCACCCTGTCGGGCGAGTCAGAAACGACATAGCGGGTGACGCTCTTGGAATGATCGAGCGGCGCCCACACCTTCTCAAATCCCCCAAAAACTGAGGTGTAGAGCGCGTAGCGGTTCATTGACGCCCCCCGGCAGGTGCGCGGAGAGGTGCAAGCGCGGAGAGTTCATACGAAATCATCAAGGCTTTCTGGTCAGGCGATGCCGTCCAGTTTCCCGACAGTATCTTTCGGCGGTATTCCCCTAAAGCATCCTCGCTGATGCGAATGTTGTTCTGACTGTCACACAGCAGCAGAGAGGGGGCCTCCATCTCAAAAAAATACAAGTCTCGTGGCCGAGGAAAAAGGCTGACTATCGCAGGAACGAAAGTGCCTCGCCCGGCGACGATCGCCCCTGACCCCGCAATAACCCCAATAGTCTCGGTCAACCCGGCTTTTTGCAGATTGGTCGGGATCCGTCTTTCCCGACACAAACGCTCCAGCCCCGTCACACAGGGATTCTCAGTATCTTCGGTGACGACGGTGACCGAAGTCCAGGTTCCTGCTTCGATTACTTGCTGGTAAAAAGCCAGCGGCGGTTGCCCGTAATTCGGATGTGGATTTTCACCAAAAATATCCCCTGACCGTATGTGAACAGTGAGTGTGCCCTCGGCGGATGACTGTGCGGGGCCGTCCGGCAAAATACGCCTCGAAATAATGCTTCTTGTTTCAGAAATGTGGGTACTGCAAGGATCTGCGATGAGATCCGTTCCTCGGATGGCGTGCGTTGCCCATAAGACAGGGGGCATTTTGCCATTTCGTTTCAGCGGGGTGGTTCTCACCAGCTGGACGCCATTGCCGAGGACTATGTCGCGGTTGCCCACCAAATCGAAGCGGTGATAGAAAACGCGCTCAATGTCGAGACGTGAGGCCAGTGCTTGACAGTTGAGAAGCTGAATTATTGAGTTGCCAAATCGGCCAAACCCGTTCACGAGCACCGCCCCGGGAACGTCGTCATTTAGTCTTCGTGTTGTTCGCGAGCCTGGGCGAACCCAAGCATCTCCCCCTAGCCGCAGCAGTGTGGGGTGTGCGGAAAGCATCTGCTCTGTGAGCCGTGCCGACCGGAAATAAAGTGAGCCGGACAGGATTTTGAAAAACTTGCCTCGGGTGACAAAGAGGCGAATCCGGGAGAGCACACCTCCGCTCTTGTCCCGTGTTGCGAGGCTGACCACAGAGAAAGTCTCTCACGGCCGACTCTCGAGTTGAGTGAGTTCCGCGACCAGCAATGTCTGGTGGGCGATACTGGGATCGAACCAGTGACCTCTTCCGTGTGAAGGAAGCGCGC
>CAKZKU010000035.1 GCA_937124545.1 uncultured Microbacteriaceae bacterium
GAAACTCACCGTACACACTCACGTCTGCGCGCAGAGACTTCTTCGACTTGGCGTCGACCTTGGCGCGGCTGCGTTGCTGCTGCATGAGCTCCGCAAAGCTGTCACGGTCGACGCTCAAACCGGCCTCCTCCGCCATCTCCAGCGTGAGATCGATGGGAAAGCCGTAGGTGTCGTGAAGAAGGAAAGCTGTGTCACCCGACAGGGTGGCACTTCCGGAACCCTGTGTTTCTGACACCGCAAGGTCAAGGATGCTTGTTCCCGCCTCCAGTGTTTTCAGGAACGATGACTCTTCCGCTTCGACAAGGCCCGACACGCGATCAAATTCGGCGGCCACTTCGGGGTAGGCAGGCGCCATCGCATCCCGCGAGGCTGCGAACAACACGGGGAATGTCGCTTCCTCAACGCCGAGCAAGCGGATTGACCGGATACTGCGTCGCAACAACCTGCGCAGTACGTAGCCGCGACCCTCGTTGCTTGGCACAACCCCATCGGTCATCAACATCAGCGACGAGCGGATGTGATCGGCAATCACCCGCATCCGAACATCGTCCTCGCCGTTGGCGCCGTACGCTCGACCGGATAGCTCGCTGGCGGCGTCCAGGACGGGTCTCACCTGGTCGATTTCGTACATGTTTTCGACACCCTGCTTCAAGAACGCAACCCGCTCCATCCCCATGCCGGTGTCAATATTTTTGGAGGGCAGGTCCCCCACGATGTCGAAATCAATCTTGCTGCGCACGTTGTCAATGAGGTACTGCATGAACACGAGGTTCCAAATTTCGATGTAGCGGTTGTCATCGACCGCGGGTCCGCCCTCTGGCCCGTACGCGGGACCACGGTCAAAGTAGATTTCGGAACACGGACCTGCCGGTCCCGGTTGCCCAGTCGACCAGTAGTTGTCTTCACGCCCCATTCGCTGGATGCGCTCCGCGGGCAAGCCAGCGATGTCCCGCCACAGTTTTTCAGCGACATCATCCTCTTCATAGACCGTGACCCAGAGGTCCGACTCTCTAAAACCGAGGCCGCCGGAACTCTCCGAGCTTGTGAGCAACTCCCAGGCGTACTCAATGGCGCCCTCCTTGAAGTAGTCGCCAAACGAGAAGTTGCCGTTCATCTGGAAAAAGGTTCCGTGGCGGGTAGTTTTCCCCACCTCTTCAATGTCGAGGGTGCGAATACATTTCTGGACACTGGTGGCTCGGGGGTACGGAGCGGGAACCACGCCCGTCAAATAGGGAATAAAGGGAACCATTCCCGCCACAGTGAACATCAGTGTGGGATCATCGCTCACCAATGAGGCTGACGGAACGACAGTGTGACCACGGTCACCAAAGAAGGTCAGCCAACGGCGTTGTATTTCGGCGGTTTCCATTACTTTCCCGTCTAGCTCCGGTAACCGTCACGAAGGCCGGACAGGAAAGTTTGGAGCGTTGCGTTTGCCCGGGCGAAGAATTGCGATCCGGAGGGAGTCTGGTTCACAAAGTGTGCGACAACGAACCCAGCAACCACACCCGCTACAACACTGACAAGTCTTCCCATTACGCCCTCCTTAGCCCAGAATATCTGCCTCAAACAGCAATGGTGGGGAAGCCACAGCTCCCCCACCATCACGGTCGAGTTATTAGCGCGCGGCGTAGTACTCCACCACGAGCTGAACTTCACAGGTCACCGGCACTTCGGAACGCTTTGGTCGACGCACGAGCGTGGCCTGAAGGCGGTCGATGGAGACCTCCAGGTAGCTCGGAGTTGGGGGCAGCACGTCGACGTGACCGCCAGCGGCAGCAACCTGGAACGGCTCCATCTCCTCGCTCCGGGGCTTGACGTGGATCATCTGACCCGGCTTCACGCGGAAGGACGGACGATCAACCAGTTCACCGTTCACCAGGATGTGACGGTGCACCACCATCTGGCGCGCCTGCGCTGTCGTGCGGGCAAAACCGGCGCGCAACACCAATGCGTCCAGACGCATTTCGAGCAGCTCCACCAGGTTCTCACCGGTCAAGCCCTGCGTCTTGCGGGCTTCCTCGAATACCCGGCGAAGCTGAGCCTCACGGATACCGTACTGAGCCCTTAGACGCTGCTTCTCCCGCAGACGGACAGCGTAGTCACTGTCGGTCTTACGCTTGGTGCGACCGTGCTCACCTGGAGCGTAGGGACGTTTTTCCAAATACTTTGCCGCTTTGGGCGTCAGCGGAATTCCGAGCGCACGCGAGAGGCGGGTCTTGCTGCGGGTACGAGAGCGAGTTGACACGAAAAATTCTCCTAAGTGTGGTGGCCAAAGCCATATCTACTATCCAACGAAGAGGGATACCTGGTTCCGCGACCCGGCTAAAAGGGCGGAAGAGGCATGTTCGCGCAGCCAACGGAGCATGCTCTATAACCGTGGGAAAGAGTAGCACACGCGGTCTAGGGCGCGCGGAGAATTCGAGCAATCGCCTCGCTTCTGGTGGCCAACTCCTTCTCAAAGCCATGCCCCGAGGGCCGGTAGTACCTGTCCGCCCTCACGGCCTCGGGGGCATAATCCTGCGGTATCACGCCCAGAGCACTGTCGTGCGGGTACCGATAACCGGCGCCATTCCCTTGATCCTTAGCACCGGGATAATGCGAGTCGCGCACAGCAGGCGGAATTGAGCCGATCTTTCCCGCCCGAACAGCTTGCTGCGCTTCATTGATGGCGACATAGGCTGAATTAGATTTCGGGGCGAGCGCCAGGTAAAGCGTTACTTCCGCCAGCGGAATCCGCCCCTCGGGCATCCCAATCAACGCAATGGCCTGAGCGGCCGAGACGGCTATCCCCAGCGCCTGAGGATCGGCGAGACCAATATCCTCCGCGGCCAAAATAATCAAACGACGGGCGATAAACCGCGCGTCTTCGCCGGCCTCAATCATGCGCGCGAGGTAGTGAAGCGCGGCATCGGCGTCGCTCCCCCGGACCGACTTGATGAAAGCGCTGATCACGTCATAGTGCTGGTCGCCCTGCCGGTCGTACCGGACCGTAGCGGCGTTGAGTGCCCGTTCTACGTCCTCAGCGGTCACCACAGCTTCTCCCTCGCGAGAGTCCGCAACGGCCACCGATGCCTCGAGGGCTGTCAGTGCCTTCCGGGCATCACCGCCGGAGAGTCGAACCAAATCCGAAAGAGCGTCGTCACGAACGCTTACCCGCCCGCCGAAGCCTTCGGTGCTTTCCAGTGCCCGGTCAATGACCGCCACTATATCTTCGGGTTCCAGCGAGGACAGGGTGACCAGAAGTGAGCGGGACAACAGCGGCGCAATGACGGAAAACGAGGGGTTCTCTGTGGTCGCGGCAATGAGCACCACCACACCGTTTTCGACGCCCGGTAGCAGCGCGTCTTGCTGTGCTTTCGAGAACCGATGTATTTCATCAAGAAAGAGAACCGGGGCCCGCGATGACATCTCGCCTTCCCGGCGGGCTCGCTCGAGCGCCTCGCGCACATCTTTTACCCCGGCTGTCACCGCGGAGAGCTCCATAAAGTCTCTTCCCGACGAGCGGGCAATCACCGAGGCAAGAGTCGTTTTCCCGGTGCCCGGTGGGCCCCACAGGATGACGGAGCTGGCGGCACCGGAAAAGTGTGGATCGGCGAGCTGTCTCAGCGGACCGCCCGGCGCAAGGGCAGAAGGCTGCCCCACAATTTCGTCAAGGCTGGTGGGCCGAAGCCGCGCGGCCAAAGGTTGCGGCGCCCCCCACAACCCCGTATCGCCCATACCTTCATGCTAACCAGTGAAAGCAACCCGCTCTAGAATGAGGGGTCGCAAACTGTCGTGAAGGAGACTGCGTGTCCGCGGAAGAGAAGAAAAAAGCCCAACAGCTTCGCGCTTATCAGGCTCGCCAGGTTCACCACGCGCACGTTGCGACACGGCGCCGCAGGGACCAGTTCGTGTGGAGCGCGGCCGCAGTTGCCGCCGTGGTAATTGCTTCCCTATCTCTTTGGGGGTACCAAACGGTGGGGCCCGGCGCCCCGGAAGTCGCCCCCGACATCTCGATTGCTGAAAACAGGGCGTGGACGGGAACCCTGCAGCTTGACCAAGCTGCCCTCGGTTTCGAGGTTGACGGCCAGCTCGCGCCGCAGGCTGTCGCGAACTTCGTATCGCTGACAGGTGAAGGTTTTTACGACAATCTGACTTGCCACCGTCTCACCACTGATGGCCTCTACGTCCTGCAGTGCGGTGACCCGTTGGGGCTGGGGCTCGGTGGCCCCGGCTACTTCTTTGGACCGATCGAAAACGCGCCCGCCGACAACTTTTACCCTGCGGGCACTATTGCTATGGCCCGCGCGGGTGGCGACGCGGAAAGCATGGGCAGCCAGTTCTTCCTCGTGTATGAAGACAGTGTCATTCCCGCAGACTCCGCCGGCGGCTACACGGTGTTCGGTGAGATCACGGATGGCCTGGATGACCTCATCGAGGCTTACGTCACCCCAGGCACCAGCGATGGCTCGGCTGACGGGATTCCCGCAACTGTTCCAATTATCGAAAACATTACAATCCAGTAATTTTGGGGCGAAGCCTTTCAATGGGCGTAATGGCCTGCACTAGGCTCTCCCCGAGGGCAAACACAGCGATTGAGGCACAATGACGCAAGACTCAACCGACTTCGGTCGGGTGGACACTGATGGTTCCGTCCAGGTTCGCGAGGGCGACACCTGGCGCACCGTAGGCAGCTATCCGGATGCGACTGCGGAGGAAGCACTCGCCTATTTCGTCCGCAAATGTGTCGATCTTGAAGCCCGCGTTGCTCTGGCTGAACAAAGGGTTAAGGCCGGCGCCAACTCTAAAGACATTGAGAAACAACTAGCGGGGCTGAGCAAAGAACTTATCGAACCGGCCATCGTCGGTGACATCGCCCAATTGCGCTCCCGCGTGGAGGCCGCTCAGGCACTGGTGCCCGCGCTCAAAGAAGCTCAAACCAAAGAGTCCGAAGAGGCCACGCAGAAGGCTTTGGCGGAGCGTGAAGCCCTCGTCACCGAGATGGAAGCGCTGGCGGCTACCGACCCGGCAAAGATCCGTTGGAAAACCACCACCACGGCAATGACCGAGCTTTTTGACAAGTGGAAGAACCACCAACAAACCGGACCCCGTCTGCCCAAGAAGGCCGCGGACGAAATGTGGTCTCGGTTCCGCTCGGCCCGCACCTCGCTGGAAAAGGCCCGCCGCGCCTACTACCAATCTTTAGACGAAAGGTCGAAAGAGGCGAAGGCGGTCAAACGCGAGCTCATCTCCAAAGCACAAGGACTGGCTGATAAGAAGGCTGAGGGAATTCCCGCCTATCGAGCGCTTCTTGAGAAGTGGAAAGCAGCTCCCCGGGCATCACGCAGCGTTGAAGACACACTCTGGGCTCAATTCAAAGCAGCGGGCGATGTCCTCTACGCGAGCAAAGCCGAGCAGGAACAGCGTGATGACGAGGCGAACGCCGGCAACCTCGAGGCAAAGCAGGCAATCATCAACGACTTCGCGGATATTTTGGCGATAACAGAGCGCGACGCAGCAACAGCGCGCTTGCGGGCTTTCCACGACCGCTTTGCGTCCGTGGGTCCTGTGCCAAAAAAGTCAGCGCGAAGCATCGACGACCAGGTCAAAAAGTACGAGCAGCACGTCAAGAAAATCAACGATGAGCATTGGGTCAAAAATGACCCAGAGAAGAAGGCGCGGTCAGCATCGATGGCCGATCAGCTCACCGCCTCTATTGCTGCACTTGAGTCCGAACTGGCAAAGGCCTCTGGAGCCGAGAAGACCCGACTTGAGGAAGAAATCACCACAAAGAAGACATGGTTGGCGGCGGTCAGCGCCTAGGTTTTCCACAGCGCGGGTAATCCATACCCCTCCTTGGCCAAAATTCGACATAGTCCGTGGATGGACTCTTACCCGAACAACAGTCTCGTACTGCAGGGCCTCGGGATATCCTTCGGGGCAGTCGAGTGGAATCACCCGCGATTTCCCACCCTCCACGAGCGAGCGGGCCTGCTGGCCGCGCGCCTGCCACGCTGGGCGATCGCCTCAGGGACTACCGCCGGTTGGGTTTGGACCGGAATGGGAATGCCCGAACCCTGGGACGTTCTGCGCCCACCAAAACCGGCACTCTCTCCGCTCCAACGCACTCTGTGGTCAGCTCGCGAGCAAAATCCGCATCACCACACCATCCAGGTAATCAGCGGATTGACGTTGCTGAGCGCTGAGGCAACTGCCCGAGAAGTACTGTTTTCCTCTAACCCGGTCGACTCGCGTGCCGCGCAACTCTGGGTCCTCGAGAGTTTATGCCTCACACCACTGGCCGCTCTGCCCAGGGGAAGAAGGAGCACTACCGCCGCTCGTGCAAACGCGAGAGCCGCCCTCGCGGCCTTGACCAGGCTGCGAGAGAACTATCCGGACATCACCCGGTAAACGTCGTAGACCGCATCGATGCGTCGCACGGCATTCAATACGCGGTCCAAGTGGGTCACATCCCCCATTTCAAACACGAATCGTGAGATAGCCAAGTGGCTATCTGAGGTATTCACCGTGGCAGACAAGATATTCACGTGATGCTCAGAGAGCACCCGGGTCACATCCGAGAGCAGACCGGGTCGATCCAGGGCCTCAATTTGAATGTGCACGAGAAAAACACTGCCCTTGGTGGGTGCCCACTCTACGTCGACAATTCGATCCGGGTTTTCCAACAGAGGCCCAATGTTGCTGCAATCCCCCCGGTGGACGCTCACGCCGGTGCCCCGGGTCACAAAACCGACAATCGCATCGCCCGGAACGGGTGTGCAGCACCGCGCCAGCTTCACGAGGATGTCGTCATCGCCGCGAACCAGCACACCCGATTCGCTCGTTCGCGACGGGGCTTTTGCGATCGACCCCGACGAGTAGAGGTCCTCGTCGGCGTCATCCGCGGTATCCAGCGAGCCAACAATTTTTTCAATCACCGATTGGGTCGAGATGTGCCCCTCCCCGACCGCCTGATAGAGCTCGTCGACTCCGGGAAGCCGCAATACGGCAGCGGCGTTCGCTACAGACTCAAGATTCATCATTCGCTGCAGAGGCAGGTTTTGCTTCCTCATGGCACGAGCGATTGAATCCTTGCCCTGCTCAATCGCTTCTTCGCGGCGTTCCTTCGTGAACCACTGTTTGATTTTGCTCCGCGCACGTTGGCTGGTGACAAAGTTCATCCAGTCTTGACTGGGCCCGGCATCGGGGCTCTTGGAGGTGAAAATCTCGACTGAGTCACCACTGGAGAGCTCTGTGTCCAGGGGCACCAGCCGCTGGTTTACTTTGGCTCCCATTGCACGGTGACCCACTTCGGTATGGACCGCGTAGGCAAAATCAATGGGTGTGGCACCGCGAGGCAAGCCCACGACCTTGCCCTGCGGGGTAAAGACATAGAGCTCTTTTGCGCCAATTTCGTATCGAAGGGTCTCGAGAAACTCCGCTGGATCGGTGGTCTCTGCCTGCCAGTCAGAAAGATGAGCTAACCAGGCCATGTCTTGGTCTGCAGCCGATTTGTCCTGGCCTTTGCCTTGTGACGCCATGCGCTCTTTGTACTTCCAGTGCGCAGCAACCCCAAACTCCGCACGCTGATGCATGTCGTGGGTGCGAATTTGGATCTCAACCGGCCGCCCTTCGGGGCCATAAACCGTGGTGTGAAGTGACTGGTAAAGGTTGAATTTTGGGGTCGCGATGTAGTCCTTGAATCTCCCCGGTAGCGGGCTCCACCGCGCGTGGACAGCCCCTAGAGCCCCGTAACAATCACGGATGTTCCCGACCAGAATCCGAATCCCGGTGAGGTCATGAATATCGCTGAAGTCGCGCTGACGATTCACCATTTTTTGATAAATGGAATACAGCTGCTTGGGGCGCCCCGAGATATCGGCTTTGATGCGGGAGTGGCGCAAGTCATCGCGAATCAACTCAATCGTGTTGTCGACAAACGCTTCCCGCTCGGGGGAACGATTGGTGACCAGCGTTTCGATTTCACCGTAGATTTTTGGCTCCAGCACAGCGAACGACAAATCCTCGAGCTCCCACTTGAGGGCCTGGATACCGAGCCGATGAGCCAGTGGAGTGTAAATATCCAATGTCTCCTGCGCCTTCTTGCGCGCAGACTCCGGAGACACAAAACCCCAGGTTCGCGCGTTGTGAAGACGATCGGCCAGTTTGACCACCAGGACACGAATGTCTTTCGACATCGCGACGATCATCTTTCGCACCGTTTCGGCCTGGGCGTGGTCTCCGTACTTCACCTTGTCGAGCTTGGTCACACCATCGACCAGCATGGCAATCTCAGCGCCAAATTCCTCGCGCAACTGGTCCAGTGAATAGGGGGTGTCCTCCACCGTGTCGTGAAGCAGTGCAGCCGCAATGGTGACGGGACCAATGCCCAATTCGGCGAGAATTTGGGCCACCGCGAGCGGGTGAGTGATGTAGGGCTCACCGCTCTGGCGGGTCTGGCCTTCATGCGCTCTCGCAGAAACCGCATGCGCACGCTCAATCATCCCGAAATCAGCTTTTGGGTGATGTTTGCGCACCGTACGCTGCAACAGCTCGAGGGCGTTGTCTGACGGGGCCCGGGAAAAAATTCGCGGCAGCATCGAGCGTCTCGACGCCGAAGAGCTCACTGTCTCAGTCACATCATCACCCCCACCCTGTGATGACCAGTGTACGAGGAGGTAGGGAAAAAGCAGCTGTTACCGAACGGCACCCGATGTGGGTCGTGGCTCGCGCTTCTTGCGACCCTGTTTTTGATTCTCCGGCTCGTTCTCACGAAGATGCACATACATAGGCGCCGCGATAAACACGCTCGAATATGTACCGGCAATCATGCCGATGAAGAGCGCTAAGGCAATATCCCGCAGCGTTCCCGCTCCCAGGAGTAGGGATCCGATGAACAAAATGGATCCGACCGGGAGCACAGCAACCACGGAGGTATTGATCGAGCGAACGAGAGTCTGATTGACGGCGAGATTTACAGACTGGGCAAAAGTTCGCGAACTCTCTTCGCCATCCTGGAGGGTGTTCTCCCGAACCTTGTCAAACACCACAACGGTGTCGTAAAGGGAGTAACCGAGAATCGTCAACAGGCCAATCACCGCAGCAGGCGTAATCTCGTAGCCCAGTACCCCATAGATCCCTCCCGTGATGAGGAGGTCGTGAGCGAGGGCGGTCAGGGCCGCCAGGGACATCTTCCAGGTCCGGAAGTAGAGCGCCATCACGATCGAGACCAAGACGAGGAACACCGCTAGGCCGATGAGCGCCTGTCGGGTGATGTCTTGGCCCCACGTGGCACCGATAAACGAAGCCGTAACCTGCTCCAACGGGACGTCATACGCCTGGGCCAGTTCAGCTCGTAGTTCGGTCGTCCCTGCATCGGTGAGCTGCTCAGTTTGTACCCTTACCGAGTCGCCACCAACGATCGATACGCGCGGATTGGATTCAATACCCGCCGCGGCCTCCACCGTGTCGATGGCCGTCTGCTCGACCACCTGGGTCGGGTTAGACACCCGAAATTCTGATCCGCCGCTGAACTCGATACCGAAAGTGAATCCACCGCGCAGAATCGTCACAATGATGGCCAGGGCCACGATTGCGCCACCAATCGCGTACCACCGCACGCGATTGCCGACAAAATCAAAGGAGCGCTCTCCGGTGTAGAGGGCGTTACCGAACTGTGTAAATCGGGACATCTATTTCTTTCCCTCCGCCATCGCGTCTTGTTCTGCTTTGCGCTCAGCAATGGTCTGGCGACGTTTGGCTTCCCGCGCACTCTTCTTCGCAGCTGTCGGTCCCGCTGCCACAGGCTCTCTGAACTGCGCGCGACCGCGGTACACAGCACCTAACGCCCGTGGATCGAGTCCGCTGAGTTTATTACCGGAGGAGAAGAACTGAGTCCGCCCCAAGAGCTGCATCAAGGGTTGAGTGAACAACGCCACAATAATCAGGTCAACGATCGTCGTAATACCCAGGGTGAAGGCAAACCCTCGCACGTTTCCAACCGCAAGGATGAATAGCACCGCGGCCGCAAGAAAACCGACAGTATCCGAGGCCAAAATGGTCCGGAACGCTCGTCGCCATGCCCCCGCGATTGAGGACTCCAGGGTTTTTCCATCCCGAAGCTCATCACGGATTCGCTCGAAGAACACGATGAACGAGTCCGCGGTAATACCAATCGCCACGATCAAGCCAGCCACGCCCGCCAACGACAGGCGATATCCCTGCTCGTTCGAGAGGTAAGTGATGACGAAATAACTCAGCGTGAAGGCAACAATCAGCGAGAACACCGAGACCATGCCGAGCATGCGGTACTGAAGGAGGGAGTAGATAACCACCAGAATCAGACCGATCGCTCCGGCGAGCAAACCGCTCTGCAGCTGTGTGAGGCCAAGAGTCGCGGTAATTGTTTCTGAGCTCTGAACCGCAAACCCAATCGGCAAAGCTCCGAACTTCAGTTGATCCGCCAAAACCGCAGCGGTGTCCTGCGTGAAGTTTCCGCTGATCTGCGGGTTCCCATCGGTAATGGCACCCAATGTTCTCGGAGCACTAATAACTTTTCCATCCAACACAATCGCAAACTGGTTTTGCACCCCGGGTAGTACAACGAGTCGCTCCGTGACGGTACGGAAAGCCTCGGTTCCCTCGGCATCAAATTCGAGGAACACACCCCACTCGTTGGTCAGCGTTCCCTGGGGTCCTGGAACCAAGCCAGAGAGGGCGTCGTCGATCGTCCCGCCATCGACTTCCACCGGTCCAAGAATGAACTTTGCCAACCCGTCATCTGAACACGTGACCAGGGGCTTGTCCGGGTCGGCGACATTCGCGCCAAGCTCGTCAAGCTCCTCACAACTGAGAGTGGAGAACAACTGCGCGACATCGGGGGTGATCCACGCCAAGTCGCTCGGGTTTGACGGCTCTAAGCCCGACTCGGTCGCGACATCAGAGAGAAAATCTTCGACCTCGTTGAGCCCTTCAGAGCCCGGAACCCCAGTGCGCAAAACCGCTCTGAACTCGAGCTTCGCCGACGAGCGAATCCGCTCAAGAGTAGCTTCGTCAGGCACTCCCGGGATTGAGACAACAATATTCGAGCCGCCCTGCGTGGTGACCTCAGCTTCCGCAACACCGCCAGCGTCAACACGCTGGCGAATAATTGCTACTGCTTGGTCAAGCTGTTCCTCGGTAACACTTTGGTTTTCGGAAATTTGTGGCGCAAGAATAATTTGAGTCCCACCCTGAAGGTCCAGGGCGAGCTTGGGGACCCAGGAACCCGTTCCCTGCAGCACGGCTAACGCATTGCCGCCAATCAGGAGGAAAAAGATAACCCCAAGCCAAATAAATCGATTCGTCGCCTGACGAACCGCAGAAGTTTTTGCCACGTGAGTGCTTTCCGGACGGGGGTTAGGACTTATCGGCGGCGGGAGCGTCTTCGGACGCGTCTTCGCCAGCCTCGGCGCTCTCCACTTCGGGCTCCACAACTTTGGTCAAGACCTGGCGGTGCACTTTGAGTTGAACCCCATTGCCCACATCCAAAGTCGCAACGTTTGTGTCGTCATCCATGTCTAAGACGGTGGCGAACAAGCCGAAAGATGTCATTACGTCGGCGCCAGGCTTCAGCTTTTCCGCGAGCTCCAGCTGGGTTTGCTTCTGCTTGCGCGAGTTGCGGACCATAAAGAAAATGAGCAGTCCGAGGACTGCCACCATAAAGAGTGATACGGGATCCATGGCTAAGAAACAGCCTTCCTGTGGGGGTTGGAGCGAGAACGCTTGCCTTCAACTATAGGTCATCACGGCCAGGAGCCTCGTGGCCAAGATGCGCATAGGCGGTGGGCGTCGCTACCCGTCCTCGGGGGGTTCTCTGGAGGAACCCTTGGCGCACCAGAAAAGGCTCCACCACTGACTCGATCGTCTCGGGCTCTTCGCCCACTGCAACAGAAAGCGTGCCCAACCCCACTGGTCCCCCGGCGAATCGAACAATCAATGCTTCGACCACCGCCCGGTCCAAGCGGTCAAGACCCAAATCGTCGACGTCGTAGAGCTCAAGAGCATCGTGAACAGAGGACAGGTCCGGCTCGCGCCGGTGAACGAGCACAAAGTCTCGAACCCGCCTCAGCAGACGGTTCGCAATACGAGGCGTGCCCCGTGAACGCGTAGCGATCTCGGCGAGGGCTGTTCGAGGCCACTCGATACCCAGCAGCTGGGCTGATCGTGCGACCACCTCGGTAAGTTCCTCACCCGAATAAAACTCCAGGTGGGCGGTGAACCCGAAACGATCCCGCAGGGGGCCAGGTAACAAACCCGACCGCGTAGTGGCACCAACAAGAGTGAAGGGGGCAATGTCTAAGGGCAATGTGGTCGCTCCGGCCCCTTTGCCCACCATGATGTCAATCCGGAAATCCTCCATTGCCAGGTACAACATTTCTTCCGCGGGTCGGGCCATGCGGTGGATTTCGTCGATAAAAAGAATTTCGCCGGGAATCAGCGAGGAGAGCACCGCCGCCAGGTCACCTGCATGGTTGATTGCTGGCCCACTCGTAATACGCAGCGGTTGTCCGGTCTCCTCGGCCACAATCATCGCTAGCGTTGTTTTACCAAGCCCCGGAGGTCCCGAAAGAAGTATGTGGTCGGGAGTTCGCTCCTGTTGCCGCGCTGCTTCAAGGAGCAAGACAAGCTGGCGCCGGACCTTTTCTTGACCGACAAACTCCGTGAGTCTTTTTGGCCGCAGTGCGCCCTCAAAAGCGACCTCGCCCTGGGATTCCGGCTCGCCGTGCGTCGCCACCTCGGTCACGCGCGCCCCTCCCGATTGGCTTGCGGGCCCAGGATAGTGAGTGTGGCACGCAGTAGTTGCGCCGCATCCACAGTTTCAGCTCCTGCTTCCTCGAGCGCTTGGTGGACGCCGTCTTTTGCGACTTTTTCTTGCCACCCGAGCCCAGTAAGGGCCTCGACCACGCTGTGCTGTATTGCTTCTTCAGCCGAGGTGCGCGTGGCCTTTGGACTCCGTCGAACGTGTCCTTCAAACGCGCCCTGAAGTGACAAAACAATCAATTTGGCGGTCTTAGGCCCGATTCCGCTCACCATACGGAAGGCGCCATCGTTCTCGGACACCACCGCGTCACTGATGTCGTCAATACTGAGGTGCCCCAAGATCGCCAGCGCTGACTTTGGCCCAACACCTGACACGCTTCGCAGCAGATCGAAAATATTCAACTCTTCCGGGGAGTCAAAACCGAAGAGGGCCACGTGGTCATCGCGCACCACCATTGCCGTGTGAAGCATGAGGGATTCACCAACCTGGACACTAGCCGCCAGCCGGTCGGGAACCGCCACGAGATAGCCGATGTTTCCTACTTCGAGAACAACATCCCCGCCTGTGCGTGAGAGGACCTGTCCTCTCAACGACGCAATCATTTCTTCAGCTTAGGTTGACCCGCGCGACCTTCCGCTTCTCGCCACGCCTTCTGTGCAGGTGTCTCCCCCTTTGCCGCGGCAACGGGGCTCACGCCGCCGCGCCACGCTTCCGAGATAGCGAGGGCCAGGGCGTCAGCAGCGTCGGCCGGCTGGGGAATGTCATCGAGTCCCAGAATCTTTTGAACCATCGTGCCAACCTGTTTCTTATCTGCCCTTCCGTAGCCGGTCACTGCGGCCTTCACCTCGCTTGGGGTGCGCATTGAGACCGGGAGTGAACGTCGGTGCGCCAGTGCGAGCACAACGCCGCTGATTTGCGCAGTCCCCATCACCGTGCGCAAATTCTGCTGAGCGAACACGCGCTCCAGGGCGACCATGTCTGGCTGGTGAAAGTCGAGGATGTTCTCCAGCGCCTCGGAGAGAGCCCCCAATCGTGCCTCGGGGCGATCTGTCGGGGAAGTGCGCAGCACCTCCACGTGCACGAGCGACACGGTGCGCCCGGAGTGGTGTGAAATCACACCGACGCCCAACCTGGTGAGACCCGGATCAATTCCCAGGATGGTGGCCACGTGTGCCCTAGTCCGATTCCTCGAGGGCTTTGGCGACGTCCTCGGTGACCTTCATATTCGTAAAGACGGTCTGAACGTCGTCGCAATCCTCCAAAGCGTCCACCAGAGCGAGAGCTTTGCGAACCCCGTCTAAGTCTGGTTCGACGTTGACCGTGGCCAAAAACTCTGCCTCAGCAGCGTCGTAGTCGATACCGGCATCTTGGATTGCTTTGCGCGCCTCCACCAGCTGCGAGGGGTCCGTGATGACCTCGAAACCTCCTCCGCGGTCAATCACCTCTTCGGCACCTGCCTCCAGCACGGCCAAAAGGATGTCATCTTCGGAGACGCCGTCAGTTTTGGAGACCGAAACGACGCCCTTGCGGGAAAAGTTGTAGGCAACGCTGCCGGGATCAGCCATCTGGCCGCCATTACGCGACATGATGGTCCGGACCTCCGCCGCTGCCCTGTTCTTGTTGTCCGTCAAACATTCGATCAGCAGGGCCACCCCAGCCGGACCGTACCCTTCGTACATGATCGTTTGGTAGTCAACGGAATCACCGGAAAGTCCCCCGCCGCGCTTGACAGCACGGTCAATGTTGTCGTTGGGCACCGAGGTTTTTTTGGCTTTTTGGATGGCGTCGGCCAGGGTGGGGTTTCCCGCGGGGTCAGGCCCACCGACTTTCGCGGCAACTTCAATGTTCTTGATTAGCTTGGCGAAAGACTTCGCGCGACGCGCATCGATAACAGCTTTTTTGTGCTTGGTGGTTGCCCACTTGGAGTGACCGGACATTACGCTCCCTTGATTTCCCCGCCCATCTTAGAACGCGGGGGGCAGTTCATTGATGGCCGTGCGCAACCTTGTCAAGAAACAGTCGGTGTAGCCGATCATCTCCGCTGACTTCGGGGTGAAACGAAACACCGATCATGGTGGGCGTGGCCACTCCCACGATGTCGCCCGAGTCGAGTCGCGCAATAACATCCACACCGTCGCCAACGCGGGTCACAATGGGGGCTCGAATGAACGCCACATGTAAGGGAGGGCCTTCAATCCCCGCCACCGCGACACTCTCCTCGCGCGATTCCACCTGGGAACCGAAGGCGTTTCTCTGGACCCGCACGTCAAGGCCTCCGAGCGTTTCCTGTCCAGCAATGGCACCGTCAATCTCGTCTGCGAGAAGAATGAGGCCCGCACACGTGCCGAGCACCGGCAAACCCTCTGACAGTCTCTCCTGCAGCGGCTGTTTCATCTGGAAAAGGCGTAACAGCTTGTCCATCACGCTGGACTCGCCACCGGGCAGAATGAGGCCATCAATGCCCGACAACTGTTCAGCCCGCCGAACCTGCACTGTGCTCGCGCCAAGACCGCAAAGCATTGCTTCATGCTCTGCAACGTCGCCCTGAAGAGCGAGTATGCCGACTGTTAGAGCGGGACTACCAGCCACGCTCGGCAAGGCGGTGCGGAGCGGGGAGATCAGAGACATTGATCCCGACCATTGCTTCACCGAGGCCTCGCGAGGCTTCGGCGATCACGGCGGGGTCCATGTACTGGGCGGTTGCCTTCACAATGGCAGCGGCACGCTCTGCGGGGTTCCCCGACTTGAAGATGCCCGATCCCACGAACACTCCGTCAGCACCCATTTGCATCATCATGGCCGCATCAGCTGGTGTCGCAATCCCGCCAGCGGTGAACATCACGACAGGGAGCTTGCCGGTCTGGGCGACCTCAACGATCAGGTCATAGGGAGCTTGGTGCTCTTTGGCTGCAACGTAAAGTTCGTCAGGGTTCATGGCCTGAAGCTTGCGAATTTCGCCAAAAATGGTGCGCAGGTGCTTGGTGGCTTCTGAGACATCGCCGGTGCCCGCCTCACCTTTCGATCGAACCATCGCGGCACCCTCGGTAACACGACGCAGGGCCTCACCGAGGTTTGTCGCACCACACACGAAAGGCACCGTGAAGCCCCATTTGTCGATGTGGTTGACATAGTCCGCCGGGCTCAAGACCTCAGACTCGTCGATGTAATCAACTTTGAGCGACTCCAGTACCTGAGCCTCAACAAAGTGGCCAATTCGCGCTTTCGCCATTACGGGAATGGATACCGTGTCGATGATTCCCTGAATAAGGTCGGGGTCACTCATCCGAGCAACGCCCCCTTCAGCTCGAATGTCTGCGGGAACGCGCTCAAGCGCCATCACAGCGACCGCGCCCGAGTCTTCAGCGATGCGGGCCTGCTCGGGGGTGACAACGTCCATGATCACGCCGCCTTTGAGCATCTCGGCGAGCCCGCGCTTCACGCGAGCAGTTCCCGATTGTGGTGCAGAATTCGTGTCGCTCATGGGAGGTGTTGTCCTTTCACAATGAACAAGAGAGGGTGGCGAAAGCTAGAGGCGAAAGTCTAACCGGTCGAACCTGAAGGCCACTCAGCCCGGAGCTGGTCGCGCATCTGACCCAAGATCGTGGGAATCGCTTTTGTTCGGGCAATGATCGGGAAAAAGTTTGAGTCTTGGCCCCAGCGCGGAACGATGTGTTGGTGCAAATGTGCTTCAATTCCCGCGCCAGCAATGCGACCTTGGTTGACACCCAAGTTGAACCCGTGCGCGCCCGCGACAGAGCGCAGGGTCCGAATGGAGGTCTGCACCATGGCGGCCATCTCCGCCGTTTCTTCCGTGCTCAGATCGTCATAATTCGCAACATGGCGATACGGACACACGAGCAGGTGTCCAGCGTTGTAGGGATAGAGGTTGAGGACGGCGTAGACCAGGTCGCCCGTGGCCACGACGAGTGATTCGTCCTCTGGCTTATCGGTTGCCACACAAAAGACGCATTCGTCATTGCCCGCTGAGTCCTCACCGGTGATGTATGCCATCCGGTGTGGAGTCCAGAGTCTCTGGAACGAATCAGGGACCCCAGGCAATCCGGAGGGGTCGACCGGGACCGATCCGGGGTTGTCCTCAGGCATGGGGGGTCTGCGTTTCTTCGCGGACGAATGCCAGTGCTTCGTCCCACGGGACTGCGTTGCGCTGGCTACCATCGCGGAAACGGAAGCTCACGGTCCGGGCTCCCCTGTCGTCTTCCCCGGCAATCAAAAGGAAAGGTACCTTCGCTTTCGTGTGCGTCCTAATTTTTTTCTGCATACGCTCATCCGAATCGTCGAGCTCAGCGCGCACGCCAGAACTTCGCAGTTCCCGGACGAACTCGTTGACATAGTCCGCGAACTCGTCAGCAACAGGTATCCCCATCACCTGAATCGGTGCCAACCACGCGGGGAAAGCCCCCGCATAGTGCTCGGTGAGCACGCCGAAGAACCGCTCAATCGAGCCAAACAATGCACGGTGAATCATGATGGGCGCCTGTCTCGACCCGTCGTCGGCCTGATACTCCAGACCGAAACGTTCGGGGAGATTGAAATCGAGCTGGATCGTGGACATCTGCCAGCTTCGACCGATGGCGTCTCTGGCTTGAACAGAGATTTTTGGCCCGTAGAAAGCCGCTCCCCCGGGGTCAGGGACCAGTGTCAGGCCTGACGCCTCAGCTACGCGCGCGAGTGTGCTCGTCGCACGCTCCCACAGGGCCTCATCACCCACAAACTTTTCGCTCTCGCTGTCTCTCGTAGACAGCTCCAGGTAAAAGTCGGTGAGCCCGAAATCTCCCAACAGCGCGAGAACGAAGTCGAGGAGGTCGCTGAGTTCCTTCTCTAGGTCCTTCTCCGTGACGAAAATGTGGGCGTCATCCATCGTGAGGCCCCGCACACGAGTGAGACCGTGAACGACACCGCTCTTCTCGTACCGGTAGACGGAACCAAACTCGAACATTCGTAACGGGAGCTCCCGGTAGGAACGCTGCCGCGCCCGATAAATCAGGATGTGGAACGGGCAGTTCATCGGCTTGAGGTAGTAATCAACGCCCTGCTTAGTGATTTCGCCCTCTGCGTTTCGCACCTCGTCCATCCGCATGGGAGGGAACATCCCCTCTCGGTACCAAGACAGGTGGCCCGATGTTTCGAAGAGGTCCGACTTGGTGATGTGCGGTGTGTACACAAACTCGTACCCGGCTTGTTCGTGCCGCTTACGGGAGTAATCCTCCATCACCTTCCGGATTACACCCCCGTGGGGATGAAAGACCGCCAAGCCCGAGCCAATCTCGTCCGGAAAAGAGAACAGATCCAGCTCTTGCCCGAGCTTCCTATGGTCACGGCGCGCCGCTTCTTCCAATCGCTCAAGGTGGGCCCGAAGATCGTCTTTGCTGGCCCAGGCTGTGCCGTACACCCGCTGCAATTGGGGGTTGGATTCTGACCCGCGCCAGTAGGCAGCGGCAAGACGGGTGAGCTTCCACCCGTTTCCGAGCATCCGCGTGGTGGGGATGTGGGGGCCCCGGCAGAGGTCCTTCCAGACCGTCTCACCGGTCTTTGGGTCGACGTTGTCATAAATAGTGAGCTCACCGGCTCCCACCTCGACGCTCTCCCCCGCATCAGAGTCGGCAGCAACGTCTTTGAGCCCAATCAACTCCAGCTTGTATGGCTCGTGGGCTAGCTCTGCTTTAGCTTCCTCCGCTGTAACGACTCTGCGCTCAAAGCGTTGTCCCGCTTTGACGATGCGTTGCATTTCTTTCTCAACCCGAGAAAGGTCATCAGGGCCCAGGGATTCGGGCAGATCGAAGTCGTAATAAAAGCCATCGGTCACCGGGGGGCCAATCCCGAGTTTCCCCTGGGGGTGCAGCGTTTGGACCGCTTGCGCAGCAACGTGAGCCGCTGAGTGACGCAGGATTTCTAAACCCTCAGCCGAATCGATCATCACCGCGGAGACTGTTTCGCCAGCCGGCGGGACATGGGCGAGATCCCACAGCGCATCGGCATACGCGATCGCGACCACGCCGGAGACCTCGAAAAGCTCGGCACCAGAGACGCCCCCAGGAGCTGATACGGGGGCGGGAGAAGTGGAGTCCATGCAAATAGCTTTCCGTTGCCGACAGGTGCGATGTCAGCCTACTGGCGGGAGCCGAGGGGACAGAACCTCACCGCCTATTGGTGGGCGATACTGGGATCGAACCAGTGACCTCTTCCGTGTCAGGGAAGCGCGCTACCGCTGCGCCAATCGCCCATATTGAATTGTCCGAGGTGGCGACGGGATTCGAACCCGTGTAAACGGCTTTGCAGGCCGCTGCCTCGCCTCTCGGCCACACCACCGCAGGGGAGCCCCACCTCGAGGCTTCTCCGAGCGGATGACGAGATTCGAACTCGCGACCCTCACCTTGGCAAGGTGATGCGCTACCACTGCGCCACATCCGCACACACCGAAGCGGTGCAAAAGAACTCTAGCCGAGGTGAGCGCCACCACACAAACCTTTCCCCCGGAGTGTTGGCGCGAGGCTCAACTGGAGCCGGCCCTGCCGGGTTGGGGATGTGGCAAGATATGAGCTGCAGGGCGATTGGCGCAGCGGTAGCGCGCTTCCTTCACACGGAAGAGGTCACTGGTTCGATCCCAGTATCGCCCACGGTTCATACGCGGAAGTACCCGTGGAGCGAACGCGAAGGGACGCCGGCTTGAGCACTGCGAATCCTCGGTCGTTTTATGGGGCAAGACCCGACACGTCGATCAGCATCCGGTTGCTCAACGTGGTACGTCGAGGTTTGAGACGCACCAACAGCAGTGTTCTCGGGGCCATCTCGCGCAGGCTCTACATTCGAGCCACGCAACGTCGGGGCAAACACCTTGGCGAACAGCAGCGGGTATTGCTTTCTCTGCTCCAACCGCACGACCCCTTAAAGCGAGAGAAGTCGCTGCCGGCCATCGACCTGGTGGTTCCGTTTGTAGAAAAGGACCTGCGCTCTCTGGAGCTCGTGCTCCAGCAGGCGCTGCGCAACGTCAGAAATCCGATCAGCCGCATTGTGTTGATCACTCCCCAAAACAGCGAAAACACTGGCCCTCGATTCATCCGGGAAGAATCCCACCAAATCCTTGCGGACATCATCAGTTCCCGCAGCAACATCGTTTTGCGCCATGACCAGGACGTCCTAGGCCCTGAGATTCTCGCTGAGCTGGAAAATCGCTTTGGCAGAGGGGACCGAAACGCGGGCTGGGTGACCCAACAGTTGATCAAGCTCTCGGCCGCTCTCGCCTCCGAGGCGCCCGCCTCCCTGATTCTTGATGCCGACACGCTGCTGTTATCAAAGAAGACGTGGCTGAACTCCTCCGGACGCCAACTTTTACAGTTGGCGAACGAGTACCACACAGACTTCATGAAACACACTTTGAAGCACTTCGGTGTTCCGAAGGAGCTGAAAATGAGCTTTGTGACGCACCACCAACTCATGCAGACAGACGTGGTGCGCCGAATGTTCCCGGAGGGCGGCGCTTCTCTCGTTGCGTGGTGGCAATCCTCCACCGACGCTATCGGGCGTGATCTCGGCGACTACGAGGTCTACGGGGCATTCCTCGCCCACCACTACCCCACGCGGGTCGCCCACGGGTCGTTTGCCAACCTCTTTTCGCCCCATCTGACGACCTTCCTCGCAGACCGAGAGCGCACTGGCTGGTCACCGGAGAGGCTCATCCCGGGATACTGCTCGGTGTCTTTTCACAGCTGGGCCCAGGTCGACCGGGCCGACCGAGGCGACTAGAGCACGAAGGAATACGCGAAAAGGTAAAGTCCGAGGCCAATGAGGGCAATCCCTCCCCCAAGCCTCACTCCCGCTAAGCGCTCTGGCGATCGGACGAACCACGATCGGGCTGTGCCGGCAACAACCGCCCAGACCATGTCGCTGACAACCCCGATAACAAAAAACAGCGCACCCAAGAACAACATTTGCGTCCACGGCGCAGCACCGGAGGGGTCAACAAAAAGGGGCAATGTCGCAATAAAAAACACCAACGTCTTCGCATTGGTCAGTCCCACCACGATGCTGTCCTGCAGAACACGCTGGGAGGCCACCTGCTGGTCTCCCTCGAGCGTTGTGGCAAAACGCTTGCGGTGCAGAATTCCCTGAACCCCCAAATAGACAAGAAAGCCAGAGCCCACCAGCTTGATGAGCGTAAAAAGAACCTCGGACGAGGCGACCAAAACGCCCACCCCGAGGGCGACTCCGACTATTTGAACCCCCACGCCAAGAGCATTGCCCCAGACACTTACTAGTGCACCCTTGGTGCCAAGAATCATGGCCCGTCCGATGACAAACACAACACTGGGTCCAGGAACAACGATGATCACCAGCGAGACAAGCAGAAAAGAGATGATCGCGGGAGTGTCAGGCACCGCGTTAGTTTATGCGCTCGGAGCACCCGGCTATGACGGTGAGCTCTCGCACCCATCGGGCGCAGAAATGACTGTGGGGAGGGGCAATGCCCCTCCCCACAGTCACTGGCGTTCTAGACCCGAGCGTCTTCCTCGAGCTGGTAGCCCTCTTCACCGTGGACCACAGTGTCGATTCCGGCAACCTCGTCTTCACTCGTCACGCGGAAGCCCATGGTCTTCTCGATCGCGAAACCGAGGACCAAAGCCACCACGAAGGAGTAGGCGAGGATTCCGAAGGCAGCAATCGCCTGGACGGTCAGCTGGCCAAAGTCGCCACCGGTGAACAAACCGGTGTCGGTCGCGAACAGCCCCAGGTAGAGCGTTCCCACCATTCCGGCAACCAAGTGGATGCCGACGACGTCAAGCGAGTCGTCGTAACCGAGCTTGAACTTGAGGTCGACTGCGAGAGCGGAGATGACTCCGGCAACAACACCCAGTACCAAGGCCCAACCAGGGGTCAGGTTTGCACACGCTGGTGTGATGGCCACCAATCCGGTGACCGCACCGGAGGCAGCGCCCACGGCCGTGGCTTTTCCATCTTTCAGCTTCTCAATGATCATCCACCCGAGGATGGCTGCCGAGGTGGCACCCAGAGTGTTGACCACAATGAGTCCAACACCGGGCATTCCTTCGGCGAAGAACTCCGCACCGGCGTTGAAGCCAAACCACCCGAACCAGAGCAGTGCTGCACCGAGCAAAACGAGTGGCACGTTGTGGGGCTTGTGGGCGCCTTTGCGGAACACCACGCGACGTCCCAGCACCAGCGAGAGGGCTAAGGCAGCAGCACCGGCGTTGATGTGAACCGCTGTACCACCGGCATAGTCAATGACCTCGGGGAATCCACCGAGCAGGCTGCCGAGCTCCATGGCCCAACCACCGCCCCAAACCCATGCGGCGACGGGGAAGTACACGACAGTTACCCAGATACCGGCGAAGACCATCCATGAACCGAACTTCGCTCGGTCGGCGATGGCGCCGGAAATCAGAGCGACGGTAATGATCGCAAAGGTGGCACCGAAGGCCGCACCCAGAAGATCTTCGTTACCCAGGCCGGCAAGCCCAAAACTACTGAACGGGTTACCCGCAAATTGTCCCGGGCCGTCGACCGCGGACATGCCGTAGCCGAAGAGCACCCAGAGAACTCCGACAAGCGCGAGCGCGCCGAAGCTCATCATCATCATGCTGATGACGCTTTTGGCCTTAACCAGACCACCGTAAAAGAAAGCAACGCCCGGTGTCATCAACAACACCAAGGCCGTGGCGGTAATTCCCCACGCGAGTTGACCGGTATCCATGTACTTCTCCCTGACTCCTGTTGGTTACACGGCGCAGGCGCGCCGAGACCCCCTCAGTGTGCGGGAGAGGCATTTCTGAGAAGAGGCACGAATGTTACAAGGACGTGTCAACCCACCCTGCTGTGTTACAACTGTGTGTCGTCAGCGTCCTGGTAGACGTCGGGAATACCGTCGCGGTCGCGGTCAACCTGCTCGTGGGCCCGCATCTCGCGGTAGTGCCGGTTTCGACCGGCGAGCACCAGCGCTGCGAGCAGCGCCGCCAGTATCGAACCAAAGAGGATGCCAATTTTCGCCTCGTCGCCCAGCAGGTTACCCACACCGAAACTGAGCTCACCGATGAGCAGCGACACGGTGAATCCGATACCTGCAAGCAGCGCAATGCCCAGCAGATCAATCCACGCCATGCCCTTGGGCATAGAAACCCCAGGCACCCGAGTGACCAACCAGGTTGCAATCACGACGCCCAGAGGCTTGCCAACGACGAGCGCCACGATAATCGCTACGGAAACCGGCTGCGTGAGTAGATACCAAAAAGACTGTTCGCCATTTCCCAGGCTCACCCCGGCAGCAAAGAAAGCAAAAAGCGGAACTGCGATCCCCGCGGAGAGCGGGCGGAACCGGTGCTCGAAGACCTCCGCTAACCCCTCTTCCGTCGAATCGGGGTAGGCGATGCGCTCTTTCTTCGGGCGCAACACGGGCACCGTCATAGCGAGAAGCACACCGGCAATAGTCGCGTGAACTCCCGAGCCGTACATAAAGAACCACGCCACGAGGCCCAGCGGAACCAGGATTACCCAGGCGGCACCAGGGCGAATATGGAACAAATCGCTGTAGCGCTGAGCTACCACTCCGTAGAGCACCACGAAAGCGATGGACAGAGCCAGGTTCCCCAGCACAACCTCGTCGGTGTAGACCACCGCAATAATCGTGATTCCAATGAGATCGTCCACCACGGCAAGCGTGAGAAGAAAAGTCCTCAGCGCCAGCGGCAGCCATGACCCAACAAGGGCGAGCACGGCGAGCGCAAACGCGATGTCGGTCGCAATCGGGATGGCCCAGCCGCGTGCCGCATCCGGCTCACCCATCGAGTTCACAATGAAGAGGTACAGCCCAGCGGGCACCAGAACGCCGCCGATGGCCGCAACAACCGGCACAAGCGCTTTGCGCGGGTCACGAAGCTCACCCGAGACAAACTCGCGCTTGAGCTCAAGCCCCACGAGGAAAAAGAAAATCGCCAAGAGCCCATCAGCGGTGAACTTCCCAACAGAAATTTTCCACGTTAGTTCGCCAAAACCCAGTGTGATGTATGTTTCGCGCAGCCCAAAGTAATCCTCGCCCAGCGGGGAGTTCGCCAGCACAACCGCGATGAGAGCTGCGCCAACAATGATGAGACCGCCAATAGTCTCCTGGCGGAGAATGCGCTCAATCCACAGCGCTTCGCGATACTTCGAGTTTGCGAGGGCGCCGGAGGGTAGAGGTGACTGTGCCATGGAAAAAACCTGTTCTGTCGGTCCCCTCAGTCTACGGACCGAACTGTCCCTCATCCTGAACCAGGGCCGCTCGCCGTGTAAGGGAAATCATGCGCGAGGTTGCCCGCAAGTACTTTTTTCGATACCCGCCAGAGAGCATCGTCTCATCAAAGACTTCATCCAGCGGTATCCCCGTGTTGACAATGCCCACTTGCGCGTCGTAGAGGCGATCCACCAATGCCACAAGCCGAAGGGCTTGGGCCTGATCGTGCAGCTGCGCGACGTCTCGCCAGGCGACGTAGTCAACGTCTTCCACTAAACCGACAAACCTGCTGGGGTGGATGCTCGCCAAATGGTCGACCACCGGGCGGAAAGAGTCCTCCGCGACAACCCCCGTCAAACCCGAAACCCTGCGCTCAAACTCGTCGGCGCCAAGAACCACGGCGTGACCCTCAAAGTCACGTTTGCGGTAGTCCTCACCATCAATCCGAATCGTCTCAAACTTTTCGGCAAGCGCCGTGATCTCCCGGAGGAAATCCTCGGCAGCAAACCGTCCTTCGCCGAGGGCCGCGGGGGGTGTGTTTGAGGTCGCAGCAACTCGGGTTCCGGTGGCGACAAGCTCTCCAAGAAGCCGAGACATCACCATGGTGTCGCCCGGGTCATCCAGCTCAAACTCATCAATCGCCAGAAAGGACGCCCCGCTGAGATGATCGACGGCACCCCGATACCCGAGCGCACCCACGAGAGCTGTGAACTCAATGAAGGTGCCGTAGTAGGTCCTCCCGGGGATCAAATGCCACATGGAGGCGAGGAGGTGGGTTTTGCCGACTCCGAACCCTCCATCGAGATAAATCCCCGGTCGAGAGGAGGAAGATTTAGTTCCGCTGCCCCACAGTTTCTTGGCTTTGCCGGCGGAGTTGCCCGAGACAAAAGCCATTGCTTTGCTCCGTGCCTCTTCTTGACTGGGATAGCGCGGGTCTGGGACGTAATTCTCCAGCGTCGAGTCGCGAAACTGTTCCGGTGGCACGAAGTGCTCCAGCATTGCCTCCACCGACATCGAGGGATGAATGTCACACAGACTCACTCGAGAGTGGGCACGCTCGCGCTGGGGTGACATCAGACTCGCTTCGTCATATTCCCCGACAGAGTCCAGGGGGTGCTGGCAGAATAGAGCTCCAGCGTAGCGGGGTCCTCCGAGAGCCCGCGTGTCTAAGGAGAAGCCGTGCCCGTCCCCACCGATCCCTCGCAGGAACTAGCCGAATACTCCCACCCGGACCGCCTCGTCAGCGTCCCCTGGCTGACTGCGAACCTCTCCACGCCGGGACTGGTTGTTGTTGAATCCAACGAAGACATCCTGCTCTATGACACGGGCCATATTCCTGGGGCGATCAAGATCGACTGGCATACCGAACTAAACGACCCAGTCGTGCGCGACTACGTGGATGGCCACGGTTTCGCTGCCCTGATGAGTGCCAAAGGCATCTCTCGGGACGACACAGTGGTCATCTACGGCGACAAAAGTAATTGGTGGGCCAGTTACGCCCTCTGGGTTTTCACCCTGTTTGGGCACCCCGATGTCCGCCTTCTCAACGGCGGCAGGGACGCCTGGATTGGCTCCGGCGGCGAACTCACGCGGGAAGTCCCCGACCTCTCCCCCACCAGCTACCCGGTGATCACCCGCAACGATGACGACATTCGCGCCTTCAAAGAGGACGTTCTGGGCCACCTCGGTAAACCCCTCATCGACGTCAGGAGTCCCGAGGAGTACAGCGGGGAGAGGACCCACATGCCCGCATACCCCGAAGAGGGGGCGCTGCGGGGTGGCCACATCCCTACGGCCCGCAGCATCCCGTGGGCCCGCGCTGCGCAGGAGGACGGCACTTTCAAACCAGCGAGTGAATTACGCAAGCTTTACGTCGACGAGCAGGGCTTTGACCCTGAGGCCGAGGTCATCACCTACTGTCGGATTGGTGAGCGCTCCAGCCACACCTGGTTTGTGATGAAATACCTCCTCGGTTTTGATTCCGTGAAGAACTACGACGGCTCCTGGACCGAATGGGGCTCTGCGGTAAGAGTCCCCATCCAAACGGGCACCGAGCCTGGTGAGGCTCCCTAACGTGTCTGCAACTTCAACGTTGGGCTCCATCCGGGAAGACTTTCTTGCCCTGGAAGTTCCGGATCGATTGCAATTGCTTCTCGAGTTTTCGGATTCGCTCCCAGATGTTCCCGAAGGCGCAGTCCCCGAGGATCACTGGGAGCGGGTGGAAGAGTGCCAATCCCCCGTGTTCATTTCTGTGGTCCGGGAAAGCGATGACATTGTCGTGAGGGCGTCTGCACCAGCCGAAGCACCCACGACACGCGGCTTTGCCTCCATTCTCGTGCACGGTTTGAGAGGCCTGACCGCTCAAGAAATTCTTGATGTGCCAGCGGATTTCCCCCTGAGCTTGGGCCTTCAAAATGCAGTGAGCATGCTGCGGTTGCGGGGAATGTCAGGAATGTTGTGGCGAATCAAACGCCACGTTGAAGAACTCGTGGCGTGAGCATTCACCGGCTGGCCCCCGGGCCCCCGCGTGAGTTTGATCTCGCCACCGAGGACGGAAAGGCCTCACTTTCGGGCCTCCTGACGCCCCCAAACGATGTGTGGATGCGGGCCATTATGGTGGCCACCGCTGCGGGAGAGACACGCGATTCCCGCGGAAGCAGTGAAGGCCTTTCCAAAGGTGAGGACCGACGGCTGCTGCACCTGCACCGCAAGGTCAGCGACGCGATTGTGCTGGGGCGCCAAACACTCGATCGCGAACGCATTCCCCTCCCCCGAGACACCCCGCTGGTCGTCCTCTCGTTATCGGGTCAGATTGCCGCGGACAATCTGGTGGGCGCGGAGGAATCAGTGCACCCCCTAGTGGTCGTCACCAGCACCAAAGGAAAGGACCGTGCTCACCGACAACTGGCCAAGGTCCCTCACCGCGTTGTTGTTGTCGATCCTGAGACTGACGCTGCCATGTTGGCCGACATCATTCGGACTGAGGTTGAGGGTGGAAGACTGCTGATAGAGGGCGGGGAGCAGACCTGGCGGATGTTCGCCAGTCACTGCGATGACCTGTGGCTCGCGGTGACACCGCCTCCCACGAACGCCCGGGCGGGCCTTCCCACATGGTGGCCAGCGGATAACCTCCCGCGGCCCGACGCGGCGGTGTACACAGATGACGCGCGAATGCTTTACTACCACCACCAGCTGCGCCGCGGCGCGCCCCCGGAAAATGAGACGCGGGGCGTTCTAGTCTGAAAAGGTGAATGAGACCGCAGATCCGAGTGAGTTTTCTGACGCTCTCAGGAGCGCGGAGTCGGCAATTTTCCGACCCGAACTGCGGGTATTTGAAACCGCCGCGCCGGAGGGTCTAGCGCCCCACCAGCGGGCCTGGGCCGCCGATGTCGAACCGAGTGCTGCCACCGATGACCACGAGTACGGGACCGGGAGGCTCGTTTTTCTCTGCGACCCCAGCGCCCCCGAGGCGTGGAGTTCCGTTTACCGCATGGTGGTGTTTGCCCAAGCGCCCATCGATCAAGACATGGGGGCAGATCAGTTCCTGCCCGATGTCGCCTGGTCGTGGCTCATTGACGCGCTCGACCACCGCGAGGCCGAGTACCGTCGGCCCGCGGGCACCACAACGACAGTTCTCTCAACGGGATTTGGAGACCTAGCGTCTGAGGGATCCGGCGCGCAGGTGGAGGTAAGGGCATCCTGGAGCCCCACCTCCGCACAGTTAGCTCCACACCTTGAAGCATGGAGCGAATTTGTCTGCATGCTGGCCGGCTTCCCTCCAACACCGGACGGTGTGTCTCCACTGCCACCGAGCCGTCCCTCCGCATGACGGAGGAAACCAAAGCTGAGCCCACCGCCGAACCACTCCCCGCGGCGCGTCTGGCAGAACCTATTGTGCTGGTGGAGACGCCCGAGGATTGGGTGGCTGCGTTGGAGCGCCTCAGCAACGGGAGTGGCCCACTGGCTGTCGATGCCGAACGAGCCAGCGGATTCCGTTACTCTCAGCGTGCCTATCTGGTCCAGCTCTACCGCCGCGGAGGCCCCAACTACCTCGTGGACCCGATCGCGGTCGGTGACCTGTCCGGCTTGAGCGAACAACTGGGTCATGAGGAATGGATCATTCACGCCGCGCACCAGGACTTACCCTGCCTTCGAGAAGTGGGCATCGAACCAACAGTGATTTTTGACACCGAATTGGCCGGCCGGCTGGCGGGGCTACCACGCGTAGGACTCCAAGGTGCCGTGGAAGACCTCATGGGAATGACCTTGGCAAAGGAACATTCTGCTGCCGATTGGTCCACCAGGCCCATACCTGACCCGTGGCTTACGTACGCAGCCCTCGACGTTGAGCTGTTGCCCGATCTTCGAGACATTCTGGGTGACATCCTCGTGGAGCGGGGTCTCTCCGAGATTGCCCAGGAGGAATTTGACGCGGCACTTTCGGCCCCGACGCCCCCACCTCGGGAGGAGCCCTGGCGCAGGCTGTCTGGGCTGCACCAGGTTAGAGGACCTCGCCAGCTCGCTATCGCGCGGTCACTCTGGCAGGCCCGGGATGCCTACGCGCGACAGATTGATCGAGCGCCAGGTCGGCTGGTGCCCGATCGTTCCCTGGTGGCCGCCGTTCTTGCGCAGCCGAAATCCGCGAAAGAACTCGCCTCCCTCAAGGCCTTCCACGGCCGAGCTTCGCGCAGCGAACTGCCCCGCTGGTGGGCAGCGATAGAGGACGGGAATGCGACAGAGGATCTGCCCCAGGCGAGGGTCAATTCCGGGGGGCTACCTCCGCCACGGGTCTGGGCAGAGAAAAACCCGGAGGCAGCAGCTCGCCTCACTGCGGCTAAAGCAGCCATGGATGGGCTTTCCAAGGACACGGGAATTCCCCTCGAGAATTTGCTGACCCCTGAGCATCTGCGGCGTGTGTGTTGGGAACCACCCCGCCCCGTCACCAAAGAAACGCTGTCTCGTGATCTTGCCAACCGCGGGGCTAGGGCTTGGCAACAAGAGGCAGTCGTGCCGCTGCTCCTCGACGCTTTTGTGGCTCTCGACCAATAGGAAAGACCTCCACCACGATTGCTTTGTGCGAGCAATCATCGCCGTCCATCTCCAGGACTTTTTTCCCTAGCATGGAGGTGTCCCCGGAGAAGAGGAAAGCATGAAGCCACAGAGTGTTGTTTTTGTTGATGGAGCCCGAACACCCTTTGGTCGTGCCGGTGAAAAGGGAATGTATTGGCGCACGCGTGCTGACGACATGGTTGTCGCCGCCATCATCGGTTTGCTGGAGCGCAACCCCGGAATCGCGCCGGAAGCAATCGAGGAGGTCGCAATCGCTGCCACCACTCAAGAGGGTGACCAGGGGCTGACTCTGGGCCGCACCGCGGCGATTTTGGCGGGTCTCCCGCAGAGTGTTCCGGGCTATGCCCTGGATCGCATGTGTGCAGGTGCCATGACCGCGGTAAGTACGGTCGGTAGCGCCATCGGCGTTGGCGCCATTGACATCGGTCTGGCTGGTGGCGTGGAACACATGGGCAGGCACCCACTCGGTGGAGACGTCGACCCTAACCCGCGCTTCCTGTCCGAAAAGCTTGTCAGCCCCGACGCTCTCAATATGGGCATCACCGCCGAGCGCCTTCACGACCGCTTTCCGCAGCTGACCAAGGAGCGCGCAGATGCCTTCGGTATGGCGTCCCAAGTGAAAGCGGAAGCGGCGTATCAATCAGGGCACATCCAGAAGGATCTGATCCCTGTCGCGTTGCGCAGCGATGAGGGTTACGGTCTCGCAACCGAAGACGAGGGCCGACGCCCAGGAACAACAATGGAAGCTCTTGCCGAGCTGAAGACCCCGTTCCGGCCCCACGGCAAAGTCACGGCCGGTAACGCCTCGCCGCTAACCGATGGTGCCACTGTGGCCGCTCTTGCCTCCGAGGAGGTGGCAACAAAACTAGGGCTTGGCGTCAAGATGCGGATGGTCTCCTTCGGGTTCGCGGGCGTCGAACCCGAGGTCATGGGTCTTGGACCCATTCCCTCCACCAAAAAGGCTCTGGAAAAGGCCGGGCTGTCCATTGAAGACATTGGTCTATTCGAGCTCAACGAGGCCTTTGCCGTCCAGGTTCTGAGTTTCCTGGATCACTACGGAATTGCCGATGATGACCCGCGTGTGAACCCGTGGGGCGGAGCGATTGCTATCGGTCACCCCCTGGCTGCATCCGGCGTGAGACTGATGATTCAGTTGGCCCGCCAGTTTGAGGAGCGCCCGGACGTTCGCTATGGCCTCACCGCCATGTGTGTGGGCCTCGGCCAGGGTGGCTCCGTAATTTGGGAAAACCCCCACTACACAGGAGCCCAGTAAATGGCTAAAAGCGCAGTCGCTCAGTACGACACCCTCGATGTCTCATCGCTGCTCGAGCACTCCAGCGATGAAGTAGTCACCCACTCGCATGTGCGGAAAATCTCATTGCCCAACAGTGATGCACCCCTGGCGCTCATCACACTTGACAACGGCAAAGACCACACCCGGCCAAACACGCTCGGGCCGCACAGCCTCGTCGAGTTGCGCAGCGTCCTATGGAACCTTCAAAAAGAGGCACAAGCAGGCGAAATCAGCGCGGTGGCGATCACCGGAAATCCTTTCATTTTGGCTGCAGGCGCTGATCTTTCGAAGGTCGGGGACATCCCGGACGTCGACACAGGGCTCACCATGGTGCAGCTTGGCCACCAGACCCTTGGCCTGCTCGGTGAATTGGGCGTTCCTTCGTTCTGTTTCATCAATGGGCTGGCTCTGGGCGGAGGGTTAGAAATTGCCCTCAATTGCGACTATCGAACGCTCTCTAGCAGCGCCGCCGCGTTGGCCCTGCCCGAGGTTTTCCTCGGGCTTATCCCTGGGTGGGGCGGCGCTTGGTTACTTCCCAACCTGATCGGGATCAAGAATGCCTTGACCGTCATGGTCGAAAACCCGCTGAAGACCAACCGGACACTAAAACCTGCCCAAGCGCTCGAACTGGGAATTGCGGACGTCATGTTTCCCCCAGCACGTTTCCTCGAGGATTCGCTCTCGTGGGCGGACAGCGTTGTAGCGGGAACCACCAAGGTAAAGCGCCCCAACGAACCCGGGGCCATCGAGAGAAGCACTCTCTGGCCGGTCGCGATTAATGTGGCCCGGAAAAGCCTGAGAGAGAAAATTGGCACGGTGGCTCTGGCCCCCTACGCAGCGCTGGATTTATTGCTCTCGGCAAAGTCCTCCAGTAAGGCGAAAGGTTTCGCCGACGAGGATGCGGCTCTCGGCAAACTCATCGCCGGAGACCAATTCCGTGCGAGCGTGTACTCGTTCATGCTTGTCCAGAAACGCCAGAAGAAAACGCCCGGAGCCCCCGACCCCAAGTTGGCCGAACGAATCACGAAAGTGGGCGTCGTCGGCGGGGGCTTGATGGCCCGCCAATTCGCCCTGGAGATTCTCCGTCGCCTGGAGGTGCCCGTCGTTATCAGCGACATCTCCACAGAGCGTGCTGCCCAAGCCACGGAATGGATGTCAAACGAACTCGTCACACTTCATGGCAAAGGCAGACTCCACACTGACCAACTTCAGAAACTTCAGGCGATGATCGCCGGCACGACCGAGATGTCGGATTTTGCTGACTGCGACCTAGTTATTGAGGCAGTATTCGAAGAGCTCTCCGTGAAACGTGACGTCTTCACGCAGCTGGAGAAGCATGTGCGGGCAGATGCGGTGCTCGCGTCAAACACGAGCTCCCTGTCGATCGGAGACATTGCTAGCGTCCTTCAGCACCCCGAACGGATGGTCGGTATCCACTTCTTCAACCCTGTAGCCGTCATGCCGCTGGTCGAGGTTGTTCGCGCCGAAAAATCAAGCGACGCCGCTATTGCAACAGCCCTCAGCGCTGTGCGAAAGCTGCGAAAGACCCCGATCGTGACGGCCGACACAACGGGCTTTGTTGTGAACAGGCTGCTCGCGAAGCTCCTTGGTGAGGCCATGCACGCCATCGAAACGGGCACCCCCTACGAGGTCGTCACAGAATCCGTGCAGCCACTAGGTCTTCCGATGGGACCCTTCGAACTTCTGGAGCTCGTAGGTCTTCAGGTCGGGGCCCACGTTTTGGATACGCACCACAACGCCTTCCCGGAGCGATTTTTCGCGAGCGAAGCACTCCACAAGCTTGTCAAGATAGGCAAGATTTACGACCGCGATTCTAAGAAAAACATCAAGGGAATTTCGCGAGAAGCTGCCGCCTTGATTGGGTCGGGCAACGGCTACAGCGTGGAGGAACTCCGCACACGTGTTCACGAGGGTCTCGCCGATGAGGTGTGGCGAATGCTCGACGAGGGTGTCGTCGACAGCGCCGAAGACATTGACGTTGGCATGATCTTGGGTGCCGGTTGGCCGTTCCTTATGGGAGGGGTCACCCCCTACCTTGATCGAGCGGGCGCCAGTGAGGCTGTGCGCGGAACGACGTTCCACACGCCTCCCATCAAGGGCGTGAGCTAGAGCGACTCCTCGCGCCCCGGGGCGCTGGCATTCTCACCCTCCGGTGTTGACTCATCCGGCAGGGGTCGCGCGAAGGGGACCTTCATTCCCAACACCTGAGCGACAAGGTTTCGCGCGATGTTTTGCGCGGTCAAGCCGGTTTCTTCCAAAATCTCATTACGGGAGGCGTGGTCCAGGAACTCATCGGGCAGACCGATTTCGTCGACCGCGGTGTCGACTCCCGCTGCTCGTAACTCTTGTCGGATGCGGGTTCCGACTCCCCCCACCCGGACGCCATCTTCGATACTCACAACAATGCGGTGCTCCCTGGCCATCCCGATAATGCTCGACGCGACCGGCACCACCCAGCGGGGGTCAATCACGGTGGCGCCGATACCCTGCGCAGCAAGGCGGTCACGGACATCCATCGCCAGATGAGCCATCGAACCGACAGCAACAATGAGAACGTCTTTGTGGGCGGCTTCTGCCAACACGTCTACTCCATCGTCGGTGCGTCGAATAGCCTCCAGTTCCGCCGAAACAGAACCCTTGGGGAAACGAATGACGGTCGGTGCATCGGAGACCGCTACGGCCTCGCGGAGCTCTTCCCGGAGGCGAACGGCGTCTCGTGGCGCGGCCAAGCGAATGTGGGGAACAACCTGCAAGATGGACAGGTCCCACATTCCGTGGTGGCTGGGACCGTCAGGGCCCGTGACCCCAGCGCGATCCAAAACAAATGTCACGCCGGCGCGGTGCAGGGCTACATCCATCAGGACTTGATCAAAAGCCCGGTTGATGAAGGTGGCGTAAACAGCGACGACGGGGTGCATCCCGCCGTAAGCAAGGCCCGCAGCACTCGTGACGGCGTGCTGCTCAGCGATACCCACGTCAATGACACGTTTGGGGTATGCCTTGGCCATGGCGTGCAGCCCGGTGGGAGCGAGCATCGCCGCGGTGATACCCACGAGGGAAGAGTTTTTGCCTGCCAGAGCAACCATTTCTTCGGAAAACACGCTGGTCCACGACGGGGAACTAACGGATTCGATTGCTTTGCCGGTTTCTGGATCAATCTGCCCGACCGCGTGGAACTGATCTGCTTCGTCATTCCTCGCGGGTTCGTAGCCCCGGCCCTTCTCCGTAATCACATGGACGATGACAGGAGCGCGGCGTTGCTTTGCCTGCTTGAGTGCGTGTTCGACATCTCCGAGGTTGTGACCGTCAACCGGGCCGAGATATTTAATGTCGAGGTTTGAATACAGGGCGTCATTTCCAGCGAATCGCGAGAGGAAACCGCGGGTGCCACCTCGCAACCCCCGGAACAACGCCTTGCCGGGGGCCCCAAACAGACCGAAAAAAGACTCTGCGAGGCGTTTGAATACGCGATAGGAATCGCGACCCCGCACGTTTCCGAGGAATCGGGCCATTCCCCCGATGGTCGGAGCGTAGGAGCGACCGTTGTCGTTAACGACCAGGATTAGGTTTCGGTCGTTGTCATGGGAAATATTGTTCAGTGCCTCCCACGTCATACCGCCGGTCAACGCGCCATCTCCCACCACGGCAACGACATACCGGTCGTGCTCACCCGACATATGGAACGCGCGGGAGATTCCCTCGGCCCAGCTCAACGAACTCGAAGCGTGTGAGCTCTCCACGATGTCGTGCTCAGATTCGCTCCGCTGCGGGTATCCCGCAAGACCACCTTTTTGGCGCAGCTGGCTAAAGTCTTTTCGTCCCGTCAAAAGCTTGTGCACGTAGGACTGGTGGCCGGTATCCCAGATGATGGGGTCGCGTGGTGAGTCAAACACCCGGTGGAGGGCAACCGTAAGCTCCACTACCCCCAGGTTGGGCCCCAGGTGGCCACCCGTTTTTGCGACGTTGTCCACCAGGAAGGTGCGAATTTCGGCGGCAAGCTCGTCGAGTTCTGCCTCCGACAAACCACGAAGGTCTTGCGGGGACGTTATCGAATCAAGAATGGACACAAACTCAGCCTAAACCGGTTCTTTCCAGCATTCCTGCCAGGACGCTGATCTTTTAGAGCAACTGCCGCAGGACGTAGGGAAGAATTCCGCCATTACGGTAATAGTCAGCTTCCGCTGGGGTATCAATGCGCACGCGAGCCTCGAAGCGAACCTCCCTGGCCCCGTCTGCCGAGTGAGCCGTGGGGGTAGCTACCACCGTCAAGGTGCGGGGCACCTCTCCCTCATTGATCGCCTCAATGCCGGCAATCTGGAAGCTTTCCGTTCCGTCAAGACCGAGTGAACCGGCAGATTGGCCCTCGGGGAACTGAAGAGGAATAACACCCATACCGATGAGATTTGAGCGGTGAATGCGCTCGAAACTTTCCGCGATGACTGCCCGCACACCGAGCAAACTTGTGCCTTTGGCCGCCCAGTCTCGTGAGGATCCCGACCCGTACTCTTTGCCGGCCAAAATAACGAGGGGCACTCCGGCTTCGCCGTAACGTTCGCTGGCGTCGTAAATCGCACTCTGGTCACCAGATTCAGTGGTGAAGTCTCGGGTGAAACCACCCTCCACGCCATCTAGCAGGAGGTTCTTCAGGCGAATGTTGGCAAACGTGCCGCGAATCATCACTTCGTGGTTTCCCCGGCGCGACCCGTAGGAGTTGAAGTCTGCGCGCTCGATGCCATGGTCACTGAGATAGCGTCCAGCGGGCGAGTCAGCCTTGATGGAGCCAGCCGGAGAGATGTGATCTGTGGTCACCGAATCTCCCAACAGGGCCAACACTCGAGCATTCGAGATGTCTGTCACAGGTTGTGGGGCCAGAGTCATGCCGTCAAAGTACGGGGGTTTCCGGACGTAGGTTGACTCCCCATCCCATTCGAACGTGTCGCCCTCGGGTGTGGGAAGCGAGCGCCACCGCTCGTCACCCTCAAAAACGCTCGCATACTGGGTTTGGAACATCTCGGTGCTGATGGACGAATCAATCGTGGCCTGGACTTCACTTGCCTCTGGCCAGATATCCGCCAAAAATACATCTTTACCGTCCGAGTCTGTTCCGAGCGGTTGCTTTTCAAAGTCGAAGTCCATGGTTCCCGCCAACGCGTATGCGATCACCAGCGGCGGGCTAGCCAGGTAATTCATCTTCACGTCAGGGTTGATACGGCCTTCAAAGTTTCGGTTTCCCGAGAGAACCGCAGTGACGGCAAGATCGTTATCCGAAACGGCCTGCGAGATCTCCTCGGCGAGCGGGCCCGAGTTACCGATACACGTGGTGCAGCCATAGCCAACGTGGTAGAAGCCCAAAGCCTCAAGGTCATCCATCAGACCGGCTTTTTCGTAGTAGTCGGTGACGACTTTGGAGCCCGGGGCGAGGGTGGTCTTCACCCAGGGCTTGGACTTCAAGCCTTTGTTGCGCGCATTGCGCGCCAACAGGCCAGCGGCGAGCATAACCGACGGGTTCGAGGTGTTGGTGCACGAGGTGATCGCGGCGATCGTGACCGCGCCATTGGTCAACTCAAAAGAGTTGCCGTCACTGTTAACCGAGACGGCCTCCTTGGCGGTTTCGGAGGACAGGTAATCGGCGACGTCGCTATGGAACTTCTCTTTGGCGCCACTGAGTTCAATACGATCCTGGGGTCGACGGGGCCCGGCGATGCTGGGGACAACGGTCGAGAGGTCAAGCTCCATGTATTCGCTGTACCGGGGTTCAATGTCCGGGTTGTGCCACAGGCCCTGAGCCTTGGAGTAGGCCTCGACCAACGCGATCTGCTCGGCCGAGCGACCAGTGAGGCTCAGGTAGTCCAGGGTGACCTGATCAATGGGGAACATGGCCGCCGTCGAGCCAAACTCGGGGCTCATGTTTCCGATCGTCGCCCGGTTCGCCAGCGGCACCTGGGAGACCCCTGCCCCATAAAATTCGACAAACTTGCCGACCACGCCGTGCTCACGGAGCATCTGGGTGATTGTCAGCACCACGTCCGTGGCGGTCACACCCATCGGGATTGCGCCTGAGAGCTTGAAGCCAACGACGCGGGGAATCAGCATGGAAACGGGCTGCCCGAGCATTGCTGCCTCTGCCTCAATGCCGCCAACGCCCCAACCAAGGATGCCCAAACCGTTAACCATTGTGGTGTGAGAGTCGGTTCCAACACAGGTGTCTGGGAATGCCTGGGTCACGCCATCCAGGTCTTTCGTGTAGGTCACTTTGGCGAGGTTTTCGATGTTTACCTGGTGGACAATTCCAGTTCCTGGAGGAACAACTTTGAAGTTTTCGAAGGCTTCCTGGCCCCAGCGCAGGAACTGGTAGCGCTCGCCATTTCGGCCGTACTCGATCTCAACGTTGCGCTCAAGCGAGTCCGGGCGCCCAAACAGATCAGCGATGACAGAGTGGTCAATCACAAGTTCTGCCGGAGACAGTGGGTTCACCTTGCTGGGATCTCCCCCAAGGTCAACGATGGCTTCGCGCATCGTTGCGAGGTCGACGATGCACGGCACGCCTGTGAAGTCTTGGAGCACAACGCGGGCCGGGGTGAATTGAATCTCCGTTGAAGGCTCGGCGTTCTGATCCCAATTCCCGAGAGCTTCGATCTGCTCGCGCGTAATGTTCGCACCGTCCTCGGTGCGCAGAAGGTTTTCCAGGAGAACTTTGAGGCTAAAAGGCAAGGTCTCGTGACCGTCCACCGCGTCGGTGCGGAAGATCTCGTAGCGTGCGCCTGCTACTTCAAGATCTGAGCGGGATTGAAAACTGTTAAGAGACACCACAACCGACTCCTTCTGCTGGGGAACCCCAGATATCTTTACGTCGAGATAAATCTTATCATCTTGACGGTGCCCCAGACCGCTGGGGAGTGTGCATGAACATCACCCAGGTCAACCAGAGACCCGCCGCGTAGAGCGGCACGCCGAGTACCAGTTTGGCAATCGCGAGAGCGCTGACTTCGCCCGCGAGATACAGCGGAACCTGAATCGCTAGGCGTAGGCCAAAGATCCCCACCCACATCCAGGTGGAGATATAGGCGATTCGCGCCAGACGGGGCTGCTGGCGCCACGCCGGTTCTCCTTTGAGCAGCCCGTACAGCCACCCCGCGAGGGGCCGCCGAATCACCAGAGAAGTCAAAATGGCAGCGATCCAGATCGCGTTTACTCCAAAGCCCAGTAGAAAATTGTCTTCTGCACGACCACTCGTAATGGCCACCGTCGCTGAGGCCGTTACGCCGATCAGGCCAGCGATTGCAGGCATGACCTGGGATCGCGTCAGGAGCCGAACCGCGATCAGCACAATGGAGAGCACCACGGGAGCGCTGACCGAGAGGAAAACATCGGCTGTCAGGGCGTAAACCGTGAGAAAACCGAGACCCGGAGTCACCGACTCCACAACACCACGGGTTTTGCCCACCGCCGACCAAATTGCCGCCCCCATGGGAGCTTCGGGGTCGGCAAGGTCTCCTAGCCGCGAATCCCGCAGTGCTTTTGTTGCGATCTCTACAGGCTCAGTCTCGCGTGGTTCGAGGGACACAGGCTACTGTGCCTCCCGGCTTGAAGTTTCCGGCGTCGCGGGGACTTGGAGCGGCAAAAGGTCTCGTGGTGGGAGAGGTGTATTCCCGCGGACAACGACCACACTCCGGATAATTCGGTGAATCGCGACGGCCGCTTCAGCATCCGAGGCCGCTTCCCCGCCGATTACTGCACGAAGGAACCAGCGAGGTCCATCGATGCCAACAAAGCGAACTTTGCGAGTCCCGAATTGGCCGTCTGCTTGGACGGGAACTGAGGCGACGAGCTCTGGACCAAACGGCCCGTCTGCTTCGAGGGCAGTTCCACCCTGCGAGGCAATTTGCTGCTGAATTTGGGCCCTGATTGGGTGCCACAAACCACTAGACCGTGGCGCTGCAAAAGGTTGAAGCTGCACCGTCGAGCCCTGGTACTCCAGTGTTACCGCTACCGCGCGGTCGTTTGATTTATCGACTTCCATCCGCAGCTGCATGCCCCGTTGGGGTTCGACGCGCAGGCTCCCAAGGTCAACCGAGGGCTTGATGGCACCCGATTCGTTCTCATCGAGTGGCCCCGCACTTGATCTGTCGGCCGGCGCAGATTTCTCAAATTCTTGCTCACCCTCGATGGGGACGCCTGCACTGTCGGTCACAAAAACAGCCTACTCGGCGGAAACCCCGGTGGAGCCGAACCCACCATCGGAACGCTCGGTGCCCGGCAGTTTCTCCACTTCGTGGAAACGCGCACGGGACACCGGTTGAATCACCAGTTGAGCAATACGGTCGCCAGCCTGAATCACGAAGGTTTCCTTCGGGTCGAGGTTGATCACAACAACCCTGATTTCGCCGCGGTATCCCGCATCAATCACACCGGGCGCGTTCACGAGCGATATCCCGTGCTTGACCGCCAAACCACTGCGCGGCATCACGAGGCCAACAAACCCATTGGGTAAGGCTAGGGAAACCCCCGTGTCTACCAGCGCACGCTCGCCCGGCTTCAGCGTGTGAGCAGAGGCTGCGCTCAAATCCGCGCCCGCATCCCCTGGTTTCGCGTAAACCGGGAGTGGCCCCTGAACCAACACATCGACCTGTGACGCAGACATGTTCCAAGGCTATACGTGGTGCAATAGGAGGGTGGCTACCTATCGCGAAAAGCTTTCCCCCAGCGTCTGGCTCATGGTTGCCATCGGGTTGGTGATCCCGGCAACCGCTCTCATCTTCCTTCCGGTGAACCTGCCGCTCGGCATCGCTGTTGGCGCGGGACTGTGGGCGGGCTCTGTGGGTCTCCTGTGGTGGGCCGCGCCCGCGCTACGGGTGGAGAACGGAATGTTCCACGCCGGACGCGCCAGCATCGAACTCTCCTTCGTCGGTCAGGCCTTGGCATTCACCAAGGAGGAGGCACGAGCGCAGCGAGGTGTCGAATTAGATGCACGAGCGTGGCTTGCGCTTCGACCCTGGGTTGACGCGGTAGTCCGGGTGGAACTGACAGACCCTTCAGACCCCACGCCCTACTGGCTTGTCTCCAGCAAGAAACCCGACGCCCTCATCGCAGCCCTGCAGGCAGCGCAGCCCTCTAGCGCGAACACTCCTGGCAAACAGAGCCCAATTTAGTGTCGTGATCGAGCTGCGAGCGGTGTTTCACCAGGAAACATTCGACGCAGGTGAATTCATCGGCTTGAGGTGGCAACACCACAACATCAAGTTCCACGTTCGCAAGGTCCTGCCCCGCTAGTTCGAGGGACCCAAGGTTGTCTGCATCTTCCGTGTCGACGACTCCCGAGAGTTTGTCCGGCACCCGCTCTTGCAGAGCTTGGATTGACTCGGTGTCCTCTTCGGTCTTCCGTGGGGCGTCGTAGTCGGTAGCCATGGTTCTCTTGCTCCCTGTATCAAAGTGGGGTGGAAAGTGGGCGACAGTTTGCCGGATTAACCTGCGAAACCGCAAGCCATCGGGTGCTATCGGGCTACACAGTAACGCCCAGCAACGACTTAGGGTGGCGCCACACCCGAAATATTGCGAATCTCGGCAAGCATTCGTGGCAAGCTAAGCCGAGAGGAGAGGTGTTCAGGATGAAGCTACTCAGTGTTGTGGGAACAGAAGACGACCACCTGATTGTGGTCTCTGAGGATGGCGAGAGGTTTCACATTCCGCTAAGCCAGTCCCTGATTGATGCCGTCCGCAAGCCCGCAGCAAGCTCTCCTTCGCCCCGTCGGGTGAGCCCCCGCGACATTCAAGCGCACATCCGACGCGGACTCAGCGCGGCGCAGGTGGCAGACCTGACTGGCGAAGAGGTCGACTACGTCCAGAAATACGAGGGCCCCGTCCTCGCCGAGCGCGGATTTATTGCCGATCAGGCCCGGGCCGTTGGGGTGACGTCCAAGGACGGCGAGCACACCACTTTTGGCGCCTCTGTTCACGCGCGCTTGGAAGATATTGGGGCCACAGAAGAGGGCTGGAGCGCGTGGCGGGAAGAAACCGGTTGGCAGCTCGAGCTCACCTTCACCGATGGAGAAGTCGAACACAAAGCACGCTGGTCCTTCGAGCCCAAAAAGCACGTCATCGAAGCGTTGAATGAGGATGCCCGGGTACTTTCGCGGCACGAGCCGATGCCAGCGACTCTTATCCCGACCCTCGCTGCTGTCGAGGAAGAGACCGAACCCGAACGTTTTGACTCAGAAATTTTCGAAGAACCTTCCCTCTCCGAAACAGGACCCCTACTTGAACCGGTGCCCTATGGAAGAAGCTCAGGAGAGGAAGGCCGCATGGCGGATACTGCGGACCTCCTCGAAGTCCTGCGAAAGAAGCGCGGCGAGCGGGACCCCGGGCCCGAAACCGCAGGGGCCAACGACTCCCACCCAGCGACGGGAAACATCAGGCTTGTTGACAGCGAGGAGGAAGGCACCGCGCCCGTCACCAACATCGGAGACCATGCGGCGCCCGATGGGGATGATGACCCAGAGCCACCTCCCACCGGGAAGTCCAAACGACCGGGCATGCCGAGCTGGGATGACATTGTTTTTGGCGCTCGAGGGGACGACGATCCGGCTTAGGCCCAAGCGCCCGCCAGAATCACGGGAACTTCACGCTCACGCGTGGTGACAGACCCGTGTTGGCCCACCATGGCCTGCGACTTAGTTGGAGCAGTTGGGCCGTGATAAATCGCCACTGGTTTCTCACAGACGATCACCACATCCCCTATGCGCTGTGCCACTTCGGGGGCGACCTCTCCCAGTGCACCGCTGGAGACAACCTGCTCGCGGGTCAATACCTGGGCCTTGTCGCCCACCCGCTGTCTCCACGCCAATACCAGCTCGTCGCGTTTCGCATCCGCCGATAGGTAGATCTGCGGCGCGCGAGGCTCGCCCGCCCACGCAACCACACCCTCCAAGAGCGGCGAATCAGCCTGCACCACGATTTTGTCGTCATCGGCCACATCCACCATCCCGTGATCAGCCGTAACGATGAGTCCTGTCTGGGGACCCAGGACAGACGCGCATTCACCGAGCTCCGCGTCCAACTCCTCGAGGCGGTGGAGCCACGAATCGGATTCGCAGCCACTGCCGTGCCCCGTGCGATCCAGTGCAGGCCAATAGAGATAGGCAAGGCCCAGGGGTGTCGAATCGAAAAAGGCCTTCGCGTTGTCGAATTGCTCACTCAGGGACCGCGCTGCCCGGAATTCGGCGCCGCGCCAGACAGCCTTGGTGAAATCCGAGTCCGCAAAGCGCGCTTCCCCTTGGGACAGAGACGGTATTCCCTGGGCTGCAGCGCGCTCAAAGACGGTCTGGGACCTCTGCCAACTTCCCAACTCCACGGTTGGTTCCCAGTCCTTCAGGTGGTTGACGATCTGTCCGCTCTCGGGGTCTCGGAGCGAATACCCCGCAATTCCATGCTCCCCCGCTTGCACGCCAGTCGTCAGGGTTGTCAGCGCGGACGCTGTCGTGGAGGGGAATCCCACATCCGCCCGCAGTCCATGAGCTTTCCAGGCTCTCGTGAGCCACCGGGCATGACCAGCGTGGTCCCGGAGATTAGCCGCCCCCATGCCATCGACCACCAGCACGGCAGCGTGTGTGACCGGCGCCAATCCCAGGGGATTTGACGCACCAGAGAGCGCCTGGAGACAACTCGGCATCACATCGGCAAGCCTCAACGAAGCGTCGATGGGGGCGAGTAACATAAGCGCAATCCTATGACTGCGCCTACTTCACCCCCCGCTGCCGAATCCACCGAGCGCATCGTTGATGTCGAACTCACCGATGAAATGGAGGGATCGTTTCTCGAGTATGCCTATTCGGTGATCTACTCCCGGGCATTACCGGATGCGCGGGACGGGCTCAAACCCGTGCAGCGACGCATCATTTACCAAATGTCGCAAATGGGTCTTGTTCCCCAAAAGGGCCACGTGAAATCCGCCCGGGTTGTGGGCGACGTGATGGGAAAGCTTCACCCCCACGGAGACTCGGCCATCTACGACGCCCTCGTAAGGATGTCCCAGTCCTGGTCGATGCGAATCCCCATGGTGGACGGTCATGGAAACTTTGGGTCCCTCGATGATGGCCCCGCCGCAGCTCGCTACACCGAGGCTCGCCTCCGCCCGGAGGCTCTGGCCATGGTCCAAGACCTAGACGAAGACGTTGTCGACTTTGTCCCGAACTATGACAATCAACTAACCCAACCGAGTGTTCTTCCCGCGGCAATTCCCCATCTGCTGGTCAACGGAGCAAGCGGTATCGCTGTGGGTATGGCCACCAACATGGCGCCACACAACCTGGGTGAAGTCATCGCCGCGGCTCGTCACCTCCTCGAGCACCCCGATGCCTCCACCAAGGACCTGCAAAAGTTTGTTCCTGGTCCCGATCTGCCCAGTGGCGGCACCATCATGGGCACGGACGGGATCACGGACGCCTACGAAACCGGCCGCGGTAGCTTCAAAACGCGGGCAAGTGTCAGCATCGAAAACATCGGGCCGCGGAAAACCGGTCTGGTGGTCACCGAGCTCCCCTATCTGGTCGGTCCCGAGCGCGTCATCGACAAGATTAAGGACGCTGTCAACAGCAAAAAGCTCACGGGCATCAGCGATGTGACCGATCTCACCGATCGCCACCACGGGTTGCGCCTGGTGATTGGAATTAAGGCGGGTTTCGATCCCGCCGCCGTGTTGTCTGAGCTCTATCGCCTCACCCCACTCGAGGAAAGCTTCGCCATCAACTCGGTCGCCCTGGTCGATGGTCAGCCGAGGACGTTGGGGCTCAAAGACCTCCTTCAGGTTTATTTGGATCACCGCATCGCTGTCATCACGCGACGGTCGGAATTTCGTTTGGTTCAGCGCCGACGCCGCTTGCACTTGGTCGAGGGCCTGCTGGTGGCCATCACCGATATCGACGAGGTCATTCAAGTCATCCGCGCTTCCGACGACTCTGCTGCTGCCAAGACAACCTTGAAAAGCGTCTTCGACCTCTCCGAGGAACAAGCGGAGTACATTCTCGAACTCCGTCTTCGCCGGCTCACAAAGTTTTCTCGGCTGGAGTTGGAAACGGAACGGGACCAGCTCACCGCGGACATCGCTGAGCTGGAAGCCCTGCTGGCCAGCACGGAGCTGATCACCCAGACCGTATCCACGGAGCTGACGGAGATGGCGGAAGCATTCGGGACTCCCCGGCGCAGCGTAATTTCTGGCATAGCAGCGCCGCCGCCT
>CAKZKU010000036.1 GCA_937124545.1 uncultured Microbacteriaceae bacterium
GACGATGGTAACCCGCCACGGCTCGGCATTTTTCTGATGCACTTCCATACTATTGTTTGCCATATCGAAGGTGACATCCGACATGTGAAGGAAGTAGTTGGCGAAATACTCCTTGATAATGTAGCCCTTATAGCCTGCACAAATGATAAAGTCGTTAATTCCGTGACTGCTATAGATCTTGAGAATGTGCCAGAGGATCGGACGCCCACCGATTTCGACCATCGGCTTTGGCCTGAGGGAGGTTTCTTCTGAGAGGCGGGTTCCAAGACCACCAGCGAGAATTACTGCTTTCATTTTTTAATCAATTATTAAATATTTTTCCTAACTAATAAACCCAATAATACAGGCGATAACTCATTCAAAAACATTAGTATTTTTTGGTATTAGTTTTTTCCGTAAAGAACTGACTAGGAACAATCTTTATTAAAATATTTCTTTTAATTCCATCATCACTTAGATCACCTCTAACGCATAGATCAGCATATACCTGGGAGGGTTTTATGTATTTTTCGTACATTGGAATCACAAATTTTTCATACTGCTCTTCAATTGATTTCACATTTCTTTGACGATCTTTTGTATCTCTCGAAATTCTTCTCATCAATCGTTCCTCATCGTTTATATCAATGAATATTTTCTTAGCATATAGAGGCCGGATGCTGCCCCAATACAGGGCAAAAAGCCCTTCGACTAAAATGGTTTTCCCGCAAGGTTCAACTTTTCTCGTTTTTGGCAGTCGAGTGTGGTTAGTAAAATCATAGCAGGGAACATCTACAGGATCCCCGTTAGCAAGAGTATACAACTGACTTTTCAGAAGATCTCTATCAAGAGCACTTGGAAGATCAAAGTTCTGCTTTTCGCGCTCTCTTGCAGGCATATATGAAAAATCTTTATAGTAGCTATCCAACGAAATTACATCGCAGGCCGATTGTGGAAGCAGGGATTGAATTTTTCTACAAAGCCAACTTTTCCAGAGCAAGAAGCTCCTGCAACTCCGATTATGGTTACTTCTTTATTTACCATCAAACTATAACTAATCACCTATATTTAACAACGCTGCCGCCCTTGGTTGTTTCTTTTTCAAGAAATCCAATTGGCTGATTTGGGGAGATGTTCGACGGCTGCAGTCCATGGACGGCAACGTGTTGTGTTCAGTCGAGAAGACTGAGAGCAGGAAGAAGACCGAGAGCGGTTTCGTTCCAGCTTTGAAGACTCGCGAGGCGGGTCTTCAGGTGATCTGAGAGATCTTCGTTTTTTGCCACTCCAGCGAGAAGCTGATCACCTCGCTTTAGGGCGGGGGTAAAATTTTCCTCAATCAAACCAGCGGCAAGACGGCGTAGTGAGAGCTCGGGGCGATAGAAGGTGCGGCGGTCGGACGCATCGACGACGAGGTGGATGAATCCCATCCGCTCCAGGAGACGGACGCCACTCGAGACACTGCCTTTGCTCAATCCTGACTCTTCGATAATCTCAGAGACCGGGAGTGGGTTTTCCGCGAGAAAGAGAGCGGCATAAATCAAGGCAACAGAACGAGGCATGCCGAAGGAATCAGCAAGCTGACAGAAGTAGGCCGACAATTCCTGACTGGCTGCATCTGTTTCCGCTAGATTTCCCTTCATTTAATCACTATTAACAATTCTCGAACTAAAGTTCAAGGATTTTTAAACCTTTTAAACCTTTTAAACCTTTTAAACCTTTTAAACCTTTTAAACCTTTTAAACCTTTTAAACCCTTTAAACCCTTTTTGACGCTGAGTCGTGAATCTAGTCGTCTTTCTCTTCTTCGTCCTCGTCAGCGCCGTAGCTGCCATAGGAACCGTAAGAGCCCGATCCATAGCCGCCGCCATATTGGCCGTAGCCACCGTAGCCACCGTAGCTTCCGTAACCCGTATATTTATAAATGTATTTACGGGCGAAGCCTGTTTTTTCGTGGTAATCATTCACGATGATTCCGGCGGGCTCGCTATCGTTATCCCGCAGCATGTCGAGGCACTTGGCGACGGCACCCTTCGGCGTGTGTTCGGCACGGACCACGAGGCAAAAATTATCGACTTCAGGAACAAGGAGGCGGGTGTCAGGCACCGCAAGAAGCGGAGCGGAGTCGATGACAATGACATCGAACTCTTGTTTGAGTTGATCCAAGACTGCGGTGACGCCCTCGGTGGTGAGAAGCTCGCCGGGGTTCGGAGCTTTTTGCCCAGAAAAGAGAACAGAAAGGTTATCCTGTCCCGCTTGTGCTTTGATCGCCTCTGCCAGAGTGGCTTTCCCGGTGAGAACCTCGGTGAGACCGGTGGCGACCTCTTTGCGTTTTAAGCCAAAGGCCTTATGAACGGCGGGTTTTCGGAGGTCAAAGTCGATCAAAATTGTTTTCTTACCCTGCTGGGCGGCGGCAATGGCAAAGTTCGCCGAAGTGGTCGTCTTTCCTTCACCCGGAATGGAGCTACTAAACAGGCTGACCTTCCGCTCGTCTTCCTTACCAAGAAGGGTCACCGAGGCTCGCAAAATTCGGTAGGCCTCGGTGTAGAGGGTCTGCAGAAGAGCGGGACGGAAAACGAGCCGGGAGTCCCAGAGCTCTATCCCGGGAGGGTCGGAAACTTTCAGTTTCTCTTCTTTTTCGGCCTTGAGCCCAGCCAGGACCTTGAGGTCGATTTTTTGAATGGTTGGGAGGATGGGCAGACCCGACATCAACTCGACCTGGCTGACAGTGTGGAATTTGTTGTCGAGCTTGACGAGAAGGAAAGCGAGAGCAAGCCCAAGGCCGGAACCGAAGATCGTTCCGACACCGAGCACCTGCATGCGTTTTGGGGAAGAAGGCACAGAGGGAAGCTCGGAGAGACTATCGATCTCAACTTCAACGGCGGTTTCACCTTTTTTGGCATTGAGCTCGGCTAGTTGAGTATTGAGAGAACTATAAACCTCGCGTTGACTTGATATCCCACTGGTGAGGACGGTAGCGCGGGCGGACAAGAGGCGCCGGGCAGTCTGAAGCCTGGAAACATCATCGGGATTCTCGGATTCAAACTCCGCTTGATTTTGATCCCAATAATCCCGGTCTGCCGCGGCTTTCCTGACCTGCCCAAACTCGCTCAGAAAACGAGAGCGGTATTCCTCAAGAGCGTTTTTGGCAGCGATCCACTTGGGGTGCCTGGGGAGATACCTCAGGTCCAACTCACTAAAAGTGGCTTCACGCTTTGAGAGTTCGGCGAGAGTCGAAAGAATAATCTGGTAGTTGGCGAGGGCATTTTCTTTTTGCTCCAGAAGCTTCTCCGCTTCCGCCGACTTGGCTGCCAGAGTGCCAGAGGAATTGTTACGGCCCTCATCGCGGTCACGGCCGAGTTCGACTGAATAAACCTCGGCAAGTTTATCGGAAAGAAGCGAGGCGACTTCAGGAACGGGGTGTTCGACAGTGAGATCGAGAAGGCGAGTGCCACGGCGAATGGAAACACTGGTCCAACTCCGAAGCATCCGGGCGAGCTCAAGAGATTCCAACTGGTCTGGTCTGACCATCGCAGCCTCTTCGCCCCCGAGGATGCTGGCGGACCATTCCGGCCACCAATTGACTGATGGAGGAATTAGGCCTTCCAGTTCAAGAACCGCGGGGTCTTTAGCCACCTTTTCGAGAAGCTCAAGATTCTGCAGCTGCTCAGCCATGGTCGCCATGGCCTCTTTTGAACGGAGATTAATATCTCCTTCCTCCTGACGACTCCCCTCAAAGGCTGCGCCCGTTGATTGTTTCACCAGCAAAGTAGAAGTGGCCCGGTAAAGCTCAGGGGCTTTTGAGAGGTAATAGAAACTTCCCAGGAGTCCCAGAACGAGCCCAAGAGCAATCCAGTGCCAACGAACAAGAAGATCACCGACGAGTTGGCGAGTCCGGGCCCGACGGGAAGCCCCGCCTCCAGGAACCTCTTCATCCTCAAAAAATTCGGAGTCCTCAGGCTCTTCGTAATACTTTTTCTTTCTCACCGGGGCTTAGCTAGGGGAGTTGATTCCTAAATGCAAATAATTGTTAGGTTTGTTCAATTATTAAAGGTGACCTACTAAAACCAACGCTCGGTCACTTTCACTTCATCGTTGGGGAAGAGCCATAGAGGCTGGGCCTTGTTCTCGCGTAATTTCGGGAGATTATAGGTTTTGGGCTCCTCACCTGGACGACTCAAAACGATCTTTTTGAGATTAGCGAGCTCGGTCGCGCCTCCAGCCATTGCGATAGCCCTAAAAATATCCAAGCGGCCATCAAGAGGAAACTTGATGAGACCTGGTTTTTTAACCTGGCCCATCACACTAACGACCGAATTGACAAAACGACTTTTCGCAACATCGATGCGATCGCCTCCCTTCAAAACCATCTTACCGGCAGCGCCTTTTTGAATGGCTTCGTAAGAATAAGAAGAAGTGCTCCCTCCTGCTCTGATGAGCCGGATCGCCGTTGGGTCTGCCTCAGCCCCAAGGCCTCCAGCTAGAGCAAGAGCAGAGGCAAGATCGAGACGACCATCGACCGGGATTGGGAAAGAACCCGGGCTACTCACCTCCCCACTAATGAGAATCGACTTCCCCGCGAAGGGACTCTCGCTGACAACTAACTGATCCCCTGACTTAAGAACGACCGTATCACCCTTCTCCCGGATAAAGTCATAGGAATACTCTTTGATCACTCCTGCGGCGGATTTGAAGACGATCTTCTCGCGATCGGCTAAAGGAGTCAGGCCTCCGGCGTTCGCAAGAGCTCCACGGAGGTCAAGCTGGCCAAACTGAGGAATGGGAACTTTGCCCGGACTCGCAACCATTCCAATGACGTTGACAAAATCAACGGCATACTCAGAGACTGACAAATTGACCCGAGGGTAGCGGATATAATCAGCGGCGTAGAGCGCGCGGATCTTTTCGGCGGCTTCGCCCAAACTCAGCCCCTCTAGATTCACGGAACCAATCAAAGGAAAACTGGCCTCTCCGGTTTTCAAAATGGTGGCGATCTTGGTCAGATCCGGCTCCT
>CAKZKU010000037.1 GCA_937124545.1 uncultured Microbacteriaceae bacterium
ATCAGTCTGTTCGCTTCTTACACAAGTATATTTCTTCTCACAGGCAGCTGTATGATTGATCTTCCTATCAGCCTAATTGCCTAACAATTGTAACAGGACTATCTTGCTTACCTGCCGTTCATAGTAACATAGCAACATAGTAACATTAACTCAATGCTCTAAAACTGTAAGAGCGTCAGAATTAAACTTTATGCCATCACAATTTAGTATTTCATTTATTGATACTATGCCGAAAATTAAACCGTCTGTATTTTCTACCCAGATAGTCCCGTTGTTGTCGATGCTAATTAATTTACTCATAATCTCAGTTCCTTATAAGGTCTTGGCGTTATTGCCTCAACTCTTGAAACTAATTATATCAAACTATTTTCACTTATCAAGCAATAAATGAAAATAATTTTAAGTTTTTTAACTGGTCGGATGAGTTAGCGAATAAAAAACAAAACATCGCCTGGGTTTTTCTCGTCATCGCCCCAAGTGCATTTACGAAAGCTAACGCCTTTTAAGTGATGCTTCATACATCGAATACTAGGTGCACGATAAACCACCATCGGGTAAATTTTATGCGCCTTACTTATTTCGACCGGCTTTGTAGTTTGCATAATTAGCCCTTTTGATTTCCGCTAGTTGATCAGCGGTTGGCTGGATCGGTTTAACAATGTCACGAACGCGCGTGTCTGACGTTTCAATGTGCAACGCTATTTTTGAGATCGGCCACCCATCAACATACAATTGCATTATCTCGTCAGTGTCAGCGATTGTTAAATGCTTAGCTGCCCCTTTGCGCTTGCGTTGCGTAAAAACTGGAATGTTTGACATGTTAATCATTAGTAACCCCGTCAACATAAGTAAGGCCGCCAACAAGCATGAATACCGCACCCGCTAGACCTTGAGCCAAAAACAAACTTGTACTTTCTTGCGTCTCAGCTCCACAAGCCAGAAGCAATCCAGTTGTAAATAAAATAAAAGATAGTGTTTTCATTAGCGCTCATTCTCCCAAAACCATTGTTCAATCTCATCCCACAAACCACACTCATCAATCACATCGCGAATATCAATACCATTGCATTCAACATCGTTAACGTGGAACTCTCCTGGTTCTTCCGGTTCGCAATCCTCAAACGCTCGGTTTGTTATTGCCGGTCGCGGATCTGAATAACTGCCACTCACATTGATAACAAAACATTCATCATCGATTTTAATGTCCATTTCAAAGCTACATGCTTTCATTGTTTTTCCTCATGCCTTATTAATGCCTCAAGAATATCAAATAAATCGAGTTAAACAGATCCGACCACTAGAGATTGGTCGGATTAATAAGTCAGCCATTGCCATTGCCATCGCCATTGCCATCGCCATCGCCATAGCCATAGCCATAGCCATAGCCATCGCCATCGCCATCGCCATCGCCATAGCCATCGCCATAGCCATCGCCATAGCCATCGCCATAGCCATAGCCATAGCCATAGCCATCGCCATAGCCATCGCCCTTAGGCATTGTGGGCCTCCATTTTTGTGAGTTTGTTTCCTACCTCGTTTGACACCGGAATGACTTCGATAACCTCAGTGATGAGCTTTTCAGGCTCGCTGATACTGAGTCTCGCAGAGGTGACTCCTTCTCTGGCGACTGCGGAAAGTGTAAATGCTCCTTCCCAACTCCAGAGCCGCCGCGAATCTTCCAAAAGGGCTTCTTTCCCTTCTCTGGCTTTCAGCCTCCCAAAAAAGACACCCGCGCTATAGGTGCGAATGATGACCAACTCCCCAACCCCAAACCCTGAAAGGGTGGACGGTTGCTCTGTGGATTCCCCTTGCTCCGGCTCATCTACAACAAGCGCGGCCAAGGCCAATAGTGATTTGAGTTTACTGTTCTTCATCTTCTTCCTCTTCCTTTGGTTGTTTGATTATCGAGTTGGAGCAGCCATATCAGAGCCCGGAGAAGTGAGGGGCAGGATAATCCTCTTGGAGTTGGATTGTTTCAGGCGGTCATCATCAAACCATTCCGCATCCTTCTTCACGCCATCCTTGCCGACCTTTGGTGCAAGCAGCGTTTGGTTGCACCCGGTGATGTATTCCACATGACCTGTGGCCACGCCTTTAAATCCTGTAATCTGGTCCGTATATGTAAGTCCTAGTTTAATCATTGTGTTATCTCTCTTGGTTGTTTGTTGGGTTACTTCTTAGAAATCTTGCCCGCCTTGCGCTTGCTCCCCCGCTTCTGCTGCTGGACGGCTTGCTCCTCCTCCGCCGGAGTCAATCTGAGGATGTGGGCGCTAAGGGCATCTGTGGCGAAATCGCCCAGCTTCAATCCCCGCTCCGCCGCTTTTACCTTGGCTGCTTTGTGAACATCCGCGTCCACCGCAATCATGCCTTTTTGAGTTACTCCGTGTGCCATGTGTTACTTAGTAGTTACTAAAGTGCTTCTCGTCAAATTGATTTTTTAAATAATTTAGAAAACTGTGTTAAACAAAGAGAGTGAGCACACCGCAGAAGCAAACAGTCCGGCAGCTGCCCCCAATTCGGATCACTCCGGATGCTGTAGAGATCGTGGATCAGATCTGTGAAGACTTGGGGTGGCCGAAGTCAAAAGTGGCCACTCATTGCGTGCTTCTGGTCGATGACCTGCTAAATGGGCGGAAGGATTCGAGGTTCTTGGACTTGATACGGTCCGCGAGATCAGGCCAAGGAACGCCTGCGAAGGCTATTGAAGTGGATACGGCCTCCCTCTCCCCAGAAGCGACCCAGGCAATCAAAGACATAGTAGCCAACACCCTAAAAGACGTCCTCCAAGCCCAAAACCCCGCCCTAAACGAAGAACCCACACCGTACGGCACTAAGAAAAAGAAGGCTGGCGGTAACGGATGACGAGGGAAAAGGATTGCGTGAGGCTCCTCCTCAGATTTGAATACTGCCTCACCAAACAAGGAAAAGACTGAATGAAACAACTACTCTCAGCGCTACTAGCGCTCTGCCTCATAGGATGCTCAACAACAACGGAACGCGGTACCTATGCATCATCCCAGCAAATTGAAGCACTCAAACCGGGTGAAACTACCTTTGCAGAAGTAGAAGCACTACTAGGCCCTCCAATATCACGGGCTTTGGACACAACAGGTAAATCAACAGCAACCTGGCACTACGTAAAAGTGACTGGAGGCGCATTCCAGAAAATGGAGCACTCGCAACAGATGATCTCCATGGTCTTCACTGAGGCGAACATCTTGGAAAAACATATCGTTTCCGAACAATGAACTCCGAAAAGTTGGAATTTCTCTCCGTTTTTGGCGCATTGGCTTGGGTAGCCATCCTATTTATAGCGGCGTATTTCTTCCTTCCATTCATCATCTGGATCTATTTGGCCCGGATCTTGGGGAAACTAAGCCAGATTGAGGAAAGGATGCTCTTTCAACAAAGCTCGCCTCCTCTCGCTGCTCCTCCAAAGGAAAAGCAGGATTAAGCCCTGCTCACCCGTCTTTCTCATCCCAAAGCGCATCAGCGCGTCGGATGTCGTAGAGCTTGTAAATCTGTTTCGCGAACCTGAAGAACTGATTTGCAGTCCTCAGCAACTCTTCGTCCTCGAGTCTCTGAATGTTGGCCAAGGCGGGCTCAAGCGTCACCCGGTCCCTGAATCTCACGCGCACCAATACTGTCTTCTCCTTCATACTTCTTATTTTCCTTTCAATCGTCCGATGGCCGGTGACGCCCCAGCGCCAAGGTAATCAGCCATCACAGCGGGTAAACAATCCACCACAAGGTAGGACAACACCTGTCCAACGCTCCCAGAGTTATTCACAATCCGCTTGCACCCGGAATGGATCTTTGCGACATCTCCAAAATGGAGAAGGAAAAGAAAGCCAGCAAATGGCAACGCACCCGCCACGCCAATCTCAGGCGGCACCGCAAGACAGGAACGTATTACCTCCATGTCAAAATCTCCGGAAGATCCATCAACCGCTCGCTCCAGACCACCTCCGAAGAAATCGCCATCTCGCGCCGAGATAAAGAAATCGCCGCCGAGAAAACTCGCGCCAGAAAACAAGTGCGTCAAAAAGCGTCAATCCGGGAAGATTTCTTTCAACTCATGACTGAGACACTGGAAGCCCGCGCCGATCGCTCCTCACAAAACCCTAAAACAACCAAATACAACAAGGAGTGCATGACGATCATCCGCCGCTTCTGGCCAAGTCAACTCACCGCCAACATCAAGGACATCACAGCCAAAGACCTCTCCAGTATTCAAAGAAAGCTCGCCGTAAACTATTCCGCAACTCGACAAAACGGCTGCCTCTCCCTCATTGTCTGGACATTCAAAGCCGCGATTGACCAAGGAATCTGCGCCCATAACCCCACAGATCACCTCCAACGCCAAAGCGTTAAGGCAAAACCATTCTTTCTACCCACAGACGAACAGTTCAAACAGATCATCGTTCACATGAAGGCCCGCCCATGTGGCTCATCCACTTGGCGGCTCGTCATGTTCTTAGCCTTTACCGGCTGCCGCATCTCCGAAGCCCAGCACGTCAAAGTGGCGGATGTAGACTGGAACGCCGAACTGATCCACATCACTGCCCGCTTAAAAAACGGCGATGATCGTTGGATTCCTATACTCCCCGAATACGCCACAGAACTGCGGGCCCTCACCTCCAATCGAAAAGCCACAGATAGACTCCTGCCTTGTAAAGACGCCAGGGTTGCACTGACAGCCGCTTGCCAAGACATAGGAATCCCCATCCTCACCCATCACAGCTTCCGAAAATTCTTTGCGACAAAATGCCTAGAGGCCGGAATCGATTTCTTCACCGTCGCCGCTTGGACCGGACACAAAAACCTCCAAACCCTCAAAGACTTTTACCACCGCCTGAGAATGGAGCACTCGAAGAAAGAAGCTCAGAAAGTCAGTTTCGGCCTACACGACAACGAAAAAATCATTCCAATGGTGGTAAAAAAGGGTGGTAACGGATGAAATGCGGGCACAAAAAAGGGGCTTTCCAAGTTCTCAAAAACAAGGAAAACCCCAGTAAAGTGGCGGAGAGAGGGGGATTCGAACCCCCGGTACGCCGTTAAGACGTACGGCGGTTTAGCAAACCATTTCAGGGGTAAAAGCATCCAGAACCCAAACGGAAAATATGCTCAAAAACAGTGGTTTCAGGAGGAATTTCGGTGCTTCCATGGAATAAGCCAGAACCAGCCCAGAAGTAAAAAAGAGTCAGACAATAGTTACGGGCAATAGTTACGGCGGGGTTTTCGTGCCGGGCAATTTAACTTTTTCGTCTGTGCCTAGACACAAAACACGCTTCGCAAGTCACC
>CAKZKU010000038.1 GCA_937124545.1 uncultured Microbacteriaceae bacterium
GACAACGGTGGGGTTCGGATGGATAAACCCGAAAAAACAGATGGAAATAAAATCGTCACCTCCATGCGGCCCTTGCGCGGTCGAAAAGCGACGACATATGAGGGGGGGATTCGTGTCCCGACGATTATTCGCTGGCCCGGAGTCGCGTCCCGTGTGTCCGATGAGGTGATTGTGACCCACGATATTTATCCGACCCTTCTGGACGTCGCCGGACTTGCACCGCTACCCGGCAATCCCCTCGACGGTATCAACCTCAAGCCCTACATTTCTCAGCAAACCCCGACTGGCCGGGAGGCCGTCACTTGGTTTTATCCCCACTACGTGTTGGTGGGCACACCTGAGTTCAACCGCAGCAATGCGGTCATCCGTAAAGGAAACTGGAAACTTCGCCATTTCCTTGATGGAACGGACAACCCGGCTCAACCGTGGGTGAATGAACTCTATGACCTCGATGCCGATATCGGCGAAACGACCAATCTGGCCGATCAATACTCACAGATAGTCGCTGAGCTCGAAGCCTTATTGATGGCCGAGCTGAGCGCGCAGAATGCGCACTTCCCCGTAGTAAATAGCGTCAACTACGATGAAGCACGTTGGTTTACCTACTGGGATGAACAAAAAGCGTTGAATGAGTATTTGTGGAGCACTCAGCAGGGCACGCCCCTGATGTGGCTTACCGACTATGAAATAGTCAACGGGTTTGACTGGCATGCCGCGGATTGGCAGGACATCAATGGGATCCCTGCATGGCAGGTTTATACCAATGGATCCATGCCGGTTCCGTTTCGCTTGGAGGCCATTCCCGGGCCGTTCGATTTTCGCCATCCCGTTCGGGTTGGCTACCGTTATGCCTTGATGAGATGCGAAACACTGATCGAATCGAACTGGCAGGAAGTGAGCGCTGTAACCGCTACAACTAACGGATTTATGAATATAAGCCCACCGATCGGCGATGAACCAAAGATGTTCTATAAGATTGCGGAAACGCTCGAGGGGCAGACCTATGATAGCTGGTCTGATTCGTTCACCAACGACTCTCTCAACGCCAACTGGACGGAGTTCACTCAGGGAGTGGGCGCCGACGTAATACAGACCAGCGGGCAGCTTGTGCTGGATGTCGGCGTAACCGTTAACACCGCCCAGGCCACGCTCATCACGACGACCGATCAGACCGGGACCCTTACGATTTTCAACGGTGAGAAGCTCTACAACTTTTACGACCATCCCGTGGTCGCCCGATTCGATATTGCATCCATCAGCGGAACACCCGGCACCGGTAAGAACATGTTCTATTTCTCGATTGGCGATGATGCTGCCGGAAGATATCAACCGCAGGGAAATGCATTGGATGATGGAATCGGATTCCGACTGGAGCAGGCGGGCGATCCTTCGGCCTGGAGCATCATCTATCAGGCGCTAGAGGGAGCAAGTGCTAGCGGGAGAGTGCTGGCCGACCTCAACGGTTTGCCGTCCGCCATCACCTTTGCGCTTGATGGCACACAGGCCACCATCGAATTGGAGGGGGCGACCAGCACCGGCGGCGACTCTGTGCTGGCCCAGGCGTTGCCGAATTATTCGAGCAATATTTCGGGCTACACCCTCGCTTTTGGCGCCTTCAACCTCGGCAACGTCAACGAAAAAACTGTCGTCACACTCGATGCGGTTTCTATCGAGGTCACGAACTAACCCTTGAATTTATACCTTGCCTCAAATCAGGAACTCACCCCTGAGCTAACTCACATGCCAGCTTCTGAAAAGGTGCTATCAAATATGAACACGCTATTAGGACAAATACTTATCCAAACTTGGAGGACATTGATCGGAAGAGCCACGGTCGGCATCCTTTGTGCCGTTGTCCTATCCAGCTTCTCTCTGTCAATCGTAGCGGCTGAACGCCCTAATTTCGTGGTGATTCTGGCGGATGATTTGGGCTGGATGGATATTAACACGACGGCGGAGTACGCGACCGGAGCGCCGCCGGAAAAGCAGTTTTATGAAACCCCGCATCTGAATAGGTTGGCGGAGGAAGGGGTTTCTTTTTCGCGTTGTTACAGTATGCCGTTGTGCACTCCGTCTCGCGCCACGATCCTCACCGGCCGCAACGGGGCGACGTTCGGGTTTAACAATGCCGAAGGCATGCGGGCGTTGAAGTGGACGTATGCCTTGGTCAATAAGACACCGCCCGGAGAGTATGTGGCACACGACAGGCTGCCGGGTTCGCCGGCGAAGTTTCCGTTGCAGACCGCAGTGGGAAATCATGCATTGCCGAACGGGCTGGCCGACAGCAAAGGGCACAAAGTTTACTCGTTTGCGGAAATGCTGCCGGACTATCGCAGCGCCTTTCTCGGCAAATGGCATCTGGGTGCCAATAATGAGGAAGGGCACCGTCCGCAGGATTTCGGTTTCGAGACGATTACTTACGAAGATGAGGGGTGGTCAAAGTATTGGAAAGGCGCGCGCCGAGACTGGCATCACCCTGGCCCGGCGGCACAAGAGGACTATCTGACCGATGATCTGACGGCTTTGAGCGTCGACTGGGTCCGAAAGCATGTTGAAGAGCAGCCCGGCAAACCGTTCCTGCTCTATCTGTCGCATTTTGCGGTTCATGACCCGTTCCAGGCCAAGCCGGAGGATGTGGCTTATTTTGAAACAAAGAAAACCCGCGGTTGGAACGGTCATGACAACCCGAGCTACGCGGGAATGATCCGCTCGCTCGATGATTCAGTCGGGACGATCCGTGTAGCATTGAAGACGCTCGGCGTCGCCGACAATACCATCATCGTATTTGTCTCCGATAACGGTGGGCAGGCGGGGAAGAAAGGCGTTCGTGTGACGAGCAATGCACCCCTGCGCGGTCAGAAGGCACAAACTTTCGAGGGGGGGATCCGAGTGCCGATGATCATCCATTTGCCGGGGCAAAGCGGGACGGGTGCGTGGGTGGACGCGCCGGTATCGCTGGAGGATGTAGCACCCACATTAACGGCTTTGGCCGGTCAGTCGGTGTCTGAGGAAATCCGAAACCAATGGACAGGGCAGTCTCTGGTGCCACTGCTGAGTAAGCGACAAGCTGATTTTGAAAAGCGGGCGATTTACATCCATGATCCCTATTATCGGGTCAATGCACTGGAGCAGGGCGCTCCGTTTTTGCCCCCTAGCACGGTACTCATTGAGGGCGACTATAAGCTGATCGCAGCTCATGACGGAACCATGCTTTTGTTTGATCTTACGAAAGATATCGGCGAGCAGAACGACCTTTCTGCGTCCATGCCAGAGCGGGTTTCGGATATGAAAAAGCGGCTGGCTGCATGGCGTCTTGAGAACGTGCCCGCTCGCTACGAT
>CAKZKU010000039.1 GCA_937124545.1 uncultured Microbacteriaceae bacterium
TTTTTTGGCGATGGAGCGGAAGCTCGCGGGTAACCGCGACCGGAGCCTAAGCGATCGGTGCGGTGTGGTGGGGAAAGCGTTTGCATCGTGTGACTGTGGCGCACTGCATCCGCGCGGCAGCGCGAGGTCTCTTTAGGGTCGCTCTGCTTTTGGTTGTGGAGTCCGAGGCTTCATCTTTGGCCATGCAGCGTAATGCGCTCGGTATTCCCACGAGAACAATCCTCTTCTCAAGACTCCATGAGTCATCTGGGCTGCAAGGTATGCATTCACTTCTCCCGGTGTCCAAGCGAGACCAACCAAGGTTTGTCTGATTAACGCCGCTAGCTTCTCTCTTTCTGCTCGCTGTGTCTCTTCTCTCTTCATGCTCGATATGGTCCTACTTGGCTGGAGTCCTGTCTTCTTGTGATGAAGGCGGCAACCTCTTCTGGGACGAATGACTTTGTTGCATTGCAGTTAGGGCATTCAACGCTGGGCTGATCTTCTTCATCTGGACTCGGTAGTGGATGCAGTGAACCCCATCCAGCAAGCATCCTTGTTCCCCTCAAGACGTTGAGCAAAGGAGAAATAGGATCTGGACTCGATACCAATTCACTGCCTTTCATGCAATACTTCAGGACTTCTTTCGCCATGGAGTCAACCTGCTTTACTCTTTGAACCCAGACTACTGCTTCTTCTTCTCCGAGGCATTCTGCCCAGTGAGAACTGAGTTCTCTCTGAGCCCACTCACACTTCTGTTTCACTACGTGACTGGGATCTGTTCTTAAGGGCTCTGGAACATGAACTGAGAGCCAACGACAATCCATTACAGCATGGATATGTGGATGCCATCCCTTCCCCTTGTTGGTGATCTCGAACGTTGCCACACCTCCCCGGACTTTTTCCCGCATCAATTTGCGGTTTCTCAATTTTCTCCAGGCGTTTTTGAGATGCCGGATGGATTCCGGATCTGTGGAGTTGGGCATTGTCAGGGTGACGAAGAGAGGCCACTGCAGTTTTTGGATTGCATGGCTCCAGCGTTGGATTCTTTGGGCTGATATCATGGGTTGGCATTCTGGGCACCACCGCCTTTGGCAGTGGAATTTGACTTCTTTGTTTTCTCCGCAGCAGGTGCAGATGAGCCCGACCGGGCGGCCGCATGCTTCCATGGGCCCGACCAGTTCGGGGGCACCTTCTTCGAGAAGGCGATCAATTAGGGCTTGTCTGAGTTTGGATAGATTGTCTGGCATTTTTCTCCTTGAGTCTTCGGCGATGGAGACGGCTTCGACATGTGTTTCCACAGGTCTTCGCGATCGCTCCTCTCCGGGGTGGGGTGATGGGGCCAGAACAAATGATGCAAGCGTAGGTAAATTGGGATTTCTTTTCGTGAGGATTGGCCATGGATTGGACAGTAAAACAGGCTTCGAAACAATGCAACAAATAAATTTGCGCTTACTCCTCTAGTCTCTAGTTAAGAGAGACGCCTCGAAAACAGCCCCTTTTTGGGCCTTTTTCGCCCTTGCTCTGCTGCCCTCTTCGAGGGGGATTTTTCGCTCTGGGCCGCTGCCTACCTTTGCCGGAAAAAGACCAGGGGAATTAGTGCATGACCCGGACACGCAAAACCCCACTCCCGTGAAGGAGTGGGGACACCGTTTAGGCTGCGGCTACGGAGGCGCTCGGGTTGCATCCCTGCATTGCCCTATCCTCCTCCGAAGGTCATCGTGAGGGCGGGGAGGTTTCGACGAACCCTCCTGCGTTTACGCTTCCGCGTAACCCTCGAAATTTATCGTTGAACGGCATGAAGACCAAGGTGACGACTGAAGACTGGTCCTGTGAGAACTCAATATTAATGATGTTGTCTTCGGTGATGAAAGCCCGGCTGATGGGCACTTCCGATCCGGCTACCATGGCCTTGATCCCGGTCGTGGGGATGTTGACTTGGATGATGGGCTTGCCCGGAGCGCCGACGATGGGCTCGTCTTCGCTGCCGTTGGTCAGGGGGTTGTTTGTGATCCTGACGACCTTGATCTGGTAGCGCCTGACACTCGGCCAAAAGAAGCCTTGGAGAAAGTTGAGCTCGGCAAGTTTGCCTCCTCTGGTGTTGAGGGACGTCTTTCTCCGGTCTCGGCGATGTGGTCGGGTCGACATGGATTTCCTAGACAACGTGGACGTTGATGGCGCCAGACCAAGGACCTACTTGGGCTTGCCCGTCAGGGCCGGACCGGGTCACAAAACGGGCGAAGAAAGTGCAAACTTTGCCTGCATCCTCCGCGGCGAAAGACTGCCGGAAGGGTGATCGGGTCACGGTGCCGTTGTAGGTCGCTTGGGCTGGGTCCGTGGCTGAGACCGTGCCGACGGATCGAAAGACTTCAACCCCAATCGCGCCGAATGGTTTGGATTTACCGCTTGATCCCGCTGCCTTGTAGCTGAGAGACATGGTTCCGTGTGTAGCCGCGATTAATGCCAGATCCGGGGCTACGGTTGGGGCTGCGATTGGGGTCGGAGTTTGGGAAGGGATGGTAACGCCGATATCGGCTTTCTTCTGGTCGGTGACGCCTGCGTTCCGGGAGATCTGGACAGCGTAGGGGCGAACGACTGCTTCAGCACTGGCCCGGGCTGCGTCCTTTGCGGCCACGGTGGGAGAGGTGCGGGTGGAGGGGTCAGTAGCGATGAGGTATGCGTCCTGAAAGGCTTGATTGACTGCGTTGACTGCGGTTGCGTCTGCGGCCTCGAGACCGTAGTCGGTGGGGTTCCCGGTGAGGAGAGTAGAGAAGTTCGAAAGCCAAGTTGCGAACAGTGCGTCCTTGGGCGGGAGATAGGGAGGGTATGATGCCATAATTCAGGGGTGGGTCTGTTTGGATGTTCCAGTTTTACGTTTCAGATTTGGAAAGAGCAAGGTTTTTCTTCGTTGCGCGCGCCAGAGGCCGCTGTGCGCGCTTTTAGCGCTTTTCGGGGGTTCTCCCCCCCGCGGGGCGCAAAGACGCGCCTACGGGCCTGCTAGGGCCCTTAACGGGGGCGCTTTTTCGCCTTCTTCGCCTTCTTGGACGTTTTTTTGGCCGTTTTTGCCTTTTCGGGCACCTTTTCGGCTTCGCCTTCCCCGACTGCGATCGGGGTCCCGGGGGCGCGGAGCGCCATTCCGGACCTTTTTTCGATTCTCGCGATGGCCTCGGGCGAGAGGGAGCTGGAACGCACAAGGCGCTTGAGGGTGTTCTTCTGTTTTCTGGTCATGGGGTCTTTGGTTTCAGAGTTTCGGCTCCCTTTTACGCCGCAGGGCGTAAAGGGGAAGCTGAAACAGTAAAGAACTAACACGTCTCCCCGCAAGCGAGCTGTCAAGAGTCCGCGAGAGAATCACGGGGGCACGCGCCAGCGTGTCCGGTTCCGTTATTCTCGAGGGGATCTCTGGATAGCGAGCGTGGGGAGGGTATGGGGGGCCCGCTCTGCGCTGCTGGGCCCAAAGACCGGGAGGCGAACACGGTGGATCCTCGCGGTGCGGAGTAAACGCTCCAATGTCTGGCCCTGCGGCTCCGCCGATATCTCTGCCGGGTGGGGCTCAAGTCCGGCCGGGGAGCCTAGGCGACACCGGACGGACGGAGCCAGGGCGGGGGAGGCACGGCCATGAGCCGACGAACCGAGCCTGCCAAGGAAGCCCTCACGCTAGCCTATGGCGCGTCTGCCATGGGCACCCGGGCGACTCCCGACCGACCACCCGCTCACGATGCGCTAATTCTCTGGCGACCCCGACCGAAAGGAGAGACCACCCGACAGGCCGGGAGCGGAGGATCTGCCGGGGGTGCCGAAGGCATATACACGAACTGAGCGAAGCGAAGGTGGCAGCGGCCGCCCCCCCCGGCAGAGTCCTACGCGAGCAAGGAGTCATGACTGACCACGGCTTGCCGTGGGAGGAAGGCATGGCGACGGTATCGCTGAAACGCTCCTCTTACCGGAAACCGTTGGTGCAATCCGCATCTCGTGGGGTTTTTTGGCGATGGAGCGGAAGCTCGCGGGTAACCGCGACCGGAGCCTAAGCGATCGGTGCGGTGTGGTGGGGAAAG
>CAKZKU010000040.1 GCA_937124545.1 uncultured Microbacteriaceae bacterium
GTCCGCGACAACTAGAGGAGTACCAGCAATGACAGATACCGCACTTACCGAGGACGTTGTTCGGGCCCTGCCGAAAGTCTCGCTTCACGACCATCTTGATGGAGGTTTGCGCCCTCAAACTATTCTTGAGCTCGCAGCTTCTGGAGGAATCGAACTCCCCGGGGGTGCTCCCATGAACGACGCGTCCACTTTGGGTGCGTGGTTTGCCGAGAAAGCGGACTCTGGTTCCCTAGTGGAATACCTCAAGACTTTCGATGTGACACTCAGCGTGATGCAAACCGCTGAGGGGCTCTCCCGAGTTGCGCGTGAATTCGTGGAGGACCTTGTTGCGGATGGTGTCGTCTATGGGGAGATTCGCTGGGCACCCGAACAGCACTGCGAGAAGGGGCTCAGCTTGGAGCAGGCGGTGGATGCCGTCCAATCCGGCCTTGATGAGGCGGTCGCAAAGGCGACCGCGTCCGGAAAAGCCATACGTGTGGGTCAGCTCATCACGGCGATGCGACACAACGACCGGGGGATGGAAATCGCTCAGCTCGCGCTCGCCTACCGTGATCGGGGCTGCGTCGGATTCGACATTGCTGGCGCGGAGGCAGGGTTCCCCCCGAGCCGTTTTGCTGACGCCTTTACTCATTTGGCACAAAACATGTTTCCTGTCACTGTGCATGCGGGCGAGGCTGACGGTGTGGAAAGCATTCGCAGCGCTCTCGTTGATGGGCGGACGCTTCGGTTGGGCCACGGTGTTCGGATTGCCGAGGACATTGGCGATCTCAGTGCCTCCGACGCCGAGGTCGCGGGTCTTGGCCATGTCGCGCGATGGGTCTTGGAGTGTGGGGTTCCTCTGGAGCTCAGCCCATCGTCAAACCTCCAGACCGGTGCTGTCGCGCAGTGGGGGACAGAAATTGCTCATCACCCGTTCAACGACCTCTACCGACTGGGTTTCGCGGTGACGGTAAACACGGATAACCGTCTGATGAGCTCCACGACGCTCACGAAGGAGATGTTGCTGCTGGTCGCGGCATTTGGATACGGCCTAGAGGATTTACTCCTCTTCCAGCTCAACGCAGCCGGAGCGTCATTTTTGCCCTTCGAGGAGCGCGAAGCGCTCGTCGATCAGCTCGTGAGTGCTTACACCGCTTAGAGCGAATCGATGAGTGTGCGCATGTCGCTCTCTAGCGTCACCAGCGCAGCTTCAGCCGCGACTCTCGTATCTCCTTGGGTGTCGAGATACACCTTGAGCTTGGGCTCAGTGCCGCTCGGGCGGATGATGATGCGCGAGCCGTCATCAAGGTAGTAGCGAAGAATGTTCTCTTCCGGGAAACTGTCGACCCCCGTGAGGAAGTCATCGTGGGAAACGATCGTTCTCTCACCCACTCTCTGTGGGGGCGATGTTCTCAAGCGCTCCGGCAGGGGGGTCTGTTGTTCGGAGGAGGAGAGAGCGATCGTGATCTGGCTCGATGCGAAACCACCCACCGCGTCTTCAATATCGGCAAGATAGTCCCAGAGCGTCTTATCCTCGCCAGCCAATTGGGTGGCGAGGTCGAGGGCCATGAGCCCCGCCGAAATCCCGTCTTTATCCCGAACAACATCAGGCGAGACCAGGTATCCGAGGGCTTCTTCAAATCCAAAAATGAGCTCGGGGACTCGGGACACATATTTGAATCCGGTTAGCGTCTCGTGGTGGTCTAACCCGAAATGGTGGGCAATCTTTCCCAGCACCGGTGAGCTAACCAGGGAGTTTGCTAGGGAACCACGCTTGCCCGAGGCGACTGCCCGCGATGCGCAGTGCCAGCCAAGAATTGCGCCGACCTGGTTTCCGGTCAGCATCACGAAATCGTCTCCGCGGGGAAGCGCGAGAGCAAGCCTGTCGGCGTCAGGGTCATGGGCGATGATGAGCTCGGCTCCGCGCTCCCTGGCAGTCGCAATGCTGAGATCTAGTGCACCCGGCTCTTCAGGATTAGGGAAAGCCACTGTGGGGAAAGCGGGGTCTGGCTCTGTCTGTTGAGCGACGGGAGCCACGGTGTCAAAGCCCGCCTGGCGGAGCAGCTCAAAAAACGTTCCCGCCCCCACCCCATGCATTGCTGTGTACACAGCAGACATGTGGCCGGCTGCGGGAGTGCCTGCATGAACGGAGTCCAGGGTTGACGAAATGTAGTCGGCAACAATCTGTGGTGGGGCTAGCTGGATGGCTGATGAGTCACGGGGGATTGCGTCCCACGTTGTGGACTCGGCCACCGCCATGATGCTGCGTTCGATTGCAGCGTCAACCGGTGGGATGATTTGTGAACCCTCATCCTTTCCGCCCAAATAGACCTTGTAACCGTTGTCCTGCGGTGGATTGTGGCTGGCGGTCACCATGACCCCCGCATCAGCTTTCAGCGCCCGAACGGCAAAAGCAAGGACAGGCGTGGGGAGCTCTGCCGGCAAAAGGATTGCGCGAAGCCCGTAGCCCGCCAATATTGCCGCGGTGTCCTCGGCAAACACCCGCGAATTAGTTCGGGCGTCGCATCCGATGACCACTCGGGGGGCATCTGATGAACCCGGCGCCGATTGCTCGAGGAGATAGTGGGCAAGCCCCGCCGTGGTTTGTCCAATGACGACCCGGTTCATGCCCATCGGTCCTGGTTGAAGGCGGCCGCGGATACCCGCCGTCCCGAAGGCCAAGCGACCGGAAAATAGTGCTTCCATTGTCGTCAACGAAGCTGCATCACCGTTGGCGTGGCTCTCTAGCAGAGCGTCAAGTTGTCCTCGGGTTTCGGAGTCTGGATCTTGGTCGCGCCAAAGCTTGACCTGTTCAACCAGCTCGGCGGTGGGCGTTGTCACAGCGCGTGCACGATTCGGGCCAGCAGGGCGCTAATGACGGGCTCTGCTTCTTTGCCAGCGTCGATGACCTCCTGATGGCTCAACGGATGAGCGGAGATTCCCGCTGCCAGATTGGTGATGAGCGAAAGACCCAGAATCTCCATACCTGCCTCACGGGCTGCGATGGCTTCTAGTGCAGTGGACATTCCCACAATGTGACCACCGAAAGACTTAGCCATCTGCACCTCCGCTGGCGTTTCATAGTGGGGCCCACGGAATTGGACGTAAACACCTTCATCGAGGCTTGGATCAATATCCTTGGCTACACCCCTTAGCCGGGGGGAATACAGGTCAGTGAGGTCGACAAATGTGGCTCCCTCGAGAGGCGAACTGGCGGTCAGGTTAATGTGGTCAGACAGGAGAACCGGGGTTCCAGGTTTCCAGGAATCTTTGATTCCCCCTGCCCCATTGGTGAGCACCATAGTTTTCGCACCGGCTGCTGCTGCGGTGCGGACGGAGTGCACTACCGCTCTCACACCCTTGTTCTCATAAAAGTGGGTCCGTGCGCCGATGACAAGGGCGTGTTTGCCCCCTGGCAGCGCAATCGAGCGAAGAGTGCCGGAGTGACCGGGTACCCCGGAGGACTCAAACCCGGGAATTTCTGATGCTGGAATGTCGGCAATAACCTCACCCAGGAGATCGGCCGCTTTCCCCCAGCCGCTACCGAGCGTTAGCGCAATGTCGTGCTTCTCAACACCGGTGATCGAGCCGATCGCCTGTGCTGCTTCATTCGCGAGGGTGAAAGGGCTGGGATTTTCTGCTTGGCTCATCTCATCAGCCTAGCTAGCGGGGCGAGCGAATTTAGGTCACGACAGCGAGAAGATGTCCCCCCGAAACAGAGTCACCCACTCGAACATTGATGGACTCGACTACCCCGTCTTTGGGCGCCATGATGGGCTGTTCCATTTTCATGGCCTCGAGGACACACAGAATGTCTCCTGCCACGACTGACGCCCCCTGTTCGACCATGATTTTCACCACCGTGGCCTGCATCGGGGAGGCAATTGTTCCTTCCGAGCCGGCCCCGGCGGCATGGGTGGCGGCGCGCCGCGGGGCTTTGCCTAGCCGAGCGTTTTCTCCTGCAGCAAAAATGCCCGCGGGGACACCGACTTTCAGGCGTCGGCCTTCCACCTCGACGACAACCGTTCGATAGAGCTCTTCTGCGTCGAACCCGTCCTCAATTGCGCCATCCCACGGTTCGATCTCGGTGGTGAATTCGGTCTCAATCCAGCGCGTGTGAACGCGAAAATCTTTCTCGTCAGAGCCTGAAAAGGCAGGCTCGTCGACGATGGCTCGATGAAAAGGAATGACGGTGGGTAGGCCTGTAATTTCAAATTCGGAGAGTGCACGGCGGGCCTTTTCAATTGCGTCCTGACGAGTGGCGCCGGTGACAATAAGTTTCGCCAGTAACGAGTCAAAGGCACCGGTGATCACATCGCCAGTTGTAATCCCCGAATCGACTCGCACGCCGGGCCCTCCCGGGAAACGAACCGAGTGAATCGGGCCAGGGGTGGGTAAGAACCCTCTGCCAGGGTCCTCGCCGTTAATCCGGAATTCGATGGAATGGCCGTGGTGGGAAGGGTCTTCGTAGTCGATCAGTCCGCCCTCAGCAATCCGGAACTGTTCACGAACGAGGTCGATGCCCGTTATTTCCTCGGAGACGGGGTGTTCTACCTGGAGTCGGGTGTTCACCTCGAGAAAAGAAATCGTTCCGTCTTTGCCGATCAAGAACTCGCACGTTCCGGCGCCTACATACCCGGCTTCGCGAAGGATGCTTTTTGAAGATTCGTAAAGGAGAGTCTCCTGTTCGGTGCTGAGGAAAGGAGCGGGGGCTTCCTCAACAAGTTTCTGGTGGCGCCGTTGCAAAGAGCAGTCTCGTGTGGAGATAACCACCACGTTTCCGGCGGAATCTGCGAGACATTGAGTCTCCACATGGCGCGGCTGCTCGAGGTATTTTTCGACGAAGCATTCCCCGCGCCCGAAAGCAGCTACGGCTTCTCTTGTCGCCGAATCGAACTGTTCCGGAATCTCCTCGAGCGTGTGAGCAATTTTGAGGCCGCGACCACCCCCGCCGTGGGCAGCCTTAATGGCAACGGGCACACCATGCTCTTTCGCGAAGGTCAGGATATCCTCGGCCGAGTTCACCGGGTCAGAGGTCCCGGGAGCCAAGGGTGCCCGAACTTTTTGGGCAATGTGTCGGGCAGAAACCTTGTCACCCAGCGAGCGGATGGCGGAGGGAGGTGGACCGATCCAGATCAGTCCTGCGTCAATCACCATCTGGGCAAAGTCTGCGTTCTCTGATAGGAATCCGTAACCGGGATGGATGGCGTTTGCTCCCGAGCGCTTGGCAATGGAGAGGATTTTCTCGGGTACTAAATATGTTTCTGCAGAACTGTTGCCGTTCAGCGCGTAAGCCTCATGGGCGAGCCGAGCAAAGCGTGCGTTGCGGTCTTGGTCTGCATAGACAGCAACCGTGTTGATTCCTGCATCTTGGGCTGCGCGAATGATGCGAACAGCTATTTCGCCACGATTGGCAATGAGCACCTTCGATATTGCGACCACATAGCGAGTTTAGGGCACCGAGCACGCCCGGTCGGGCGGGGCTTTAGTAAACCTAGAGAGGAATATTGCCGTGCTTACCCTCCGGGGGCACAGCTTTCTTCGATTTCAGTGCACGCAGCCCTTTGGCGATGGAACTGCGGGTAGCCGCCGGTTCGATGACCCCGTCAATTTCGCCACGTTCGGCGGCGAGGAACGGGCTCGCCACACTGTAGGTATATTCATTCGCCAGCCGCGCGCGCACCGCCTCGACATCTTCGCCAGCTTCCTCTGCTTTCTTGAGGTCTCCGCGATAGAGGATGTTCACTGCGCCCTGTCCACCCATCACGGCAATCTCCGCTGTGGGCCACGCAAAGTTGAGATCAGCCCCCAACTGTTTTGAGCCCATCACGATGTAGGCGCCACCGTAGGCTTTGCGCGTAATTACGGTGACCAGAGGGACACTAGCTTCTGCGTAGGCGTAGAGGAGTTTTGCTCCTCTACGAATGACGCCGGTCCACTCCTGATCGGTCCCCGGTAAGTAGCCGGGCACGTCGACGAGGGTGAGAATAGGGATGCCGAAGGCATCGCAGAAGCGCACGAAGCGGGCCGCTTTTTCTCCAGCGTCGATATTGAGTGTTCCCGCCATGTGGTTCGGCTGGTTCGCGATGATTCCGACTGACTCGCCCTCGACGCGCGCAAAACCAACGACGATATTTGGCGCAAAAAGCGGCTGGACTTCGAGGAAGGAGCCAGCATCGACAACCCCTTCGATGATGGTGGTCACGTCGTAGGGAATGGAAGCGCTATCCGGAATCACCTCGTTGAGCCGTCGGTCGCGGTCAGTAATTTCTAGGTTGCTTTCCGCGGCGTACGTGGGGGCTCCGGAGTCACAGTTATCGGGCAGGTAGGAGAGGAGCACCCGGGCGTAATCAAGAGCATCACTCTCGTCGCTGGCAAGGTAGTGAGCAACGCCGGAAGTCTTGTTGTGTGTGAGCGCACCACCCAGTTCTTCCATGCCGACGTCCTCGCCGGTGACGGCTTTGATCACATCGGGGCCTGTGACGAACATTTGGCTGGTCTTGTCCACCATGATGACAAAGTCGGTCAGCGCAGGCGAGTAGACGGCGCCCCCGGCAGCGGGCCCGCAGACAATCGAAATCTGCGGAATGACGCCCGAAGCACGGGTGTTTCGTTTGAAGATTTCACCGTATTTTCCAAGCGCAATAACACCCTCTTGGATGCGTGCCCCACCCGAGTCCAGGATTCCGATTAGGGGGACCCGCGTGGACAGAGCGAGGTCCATGATTTTGATTATCTTGTCGCCCGCTACTTCCCCCAATGAACCACCGAAGATGGTGAAGTCTTGAGAAAAGACGGCAACCTGGCGGCCGTGAATTGTGGCAAAACCGGTGACAACGGAATCACCGTAGGGGCGCTTTGCGTCCATTCCGAAAGCCTGTGACCGGTGGCGAACATACTCATCGATTTCAACAAACGAACCGGTATCCACGAGTTCCTCAACCCGCTCGCGAGCCGTCTTTTTACCTTTTGCATGCTGCTTCTCTTGTGCGGCAGCTTCCGTTGCTGTGACGGCTTCGGAATAGCGAGCTTTCAGGTCCGCAATGCGCTCTGATGTGCTTGCTGAGGCTGGGATTGACGAATCTTCTGTCACGCGCTTTAGCCTACTTGTTTTCCGATTTCCTACCGCGGGGGGTGAACCGACTGTTGCGCCATTTGGCCCATTCGAGCAACAGCAGGCGCTTTTTGTGGCGCCATGAATTGTCAACGGTCAGCTGAGCGACTTTCATTCGTAGGGGTGCTTTTTCCGGATCCCAACTTGCCCATGTCTGCCAGTTGTAGTGGAGAGGTTTTTCCTGGGCCATCCAGTAGGCAACAAATTTTTGAGCCCCGAGCGGAGAGGCATCCCACAGTTCCAGGACCTCCTCAGAAATATCGGTGGGTCGCAGCACCTGACGAACGTCCGCGACCATGTCCCATTGAGCCGCTTGGGTCACCCACACGGGTTTTCCCATCAGGCTGGCCTCAAGACCGATGGTGGATCTTTCGACAATCACGTAGTCCGCATTCCTCACGAGGTCGTAAGAGTTTGTGGGCTCGTTGTGCCAGTGAATTTTGAGGCTGGGATGGCGGTCTTGGAGGGCAAGAATATCGCGCACTTCTCGGAGGAAGTATTGGCGACTTTTTGTGCCAAGGTTTGGGTGGAGTCTCAAGACGAGTTCTACCCCTCGGTCTTCGAGAATGGACATCATCAGGTCGAAGGCTTCGAATTGGTGGCTCCATTCATCGATGGTCCACATCGGCCCAAAGGCCAGGAATTCATCAAACGAGGAAGCAAAAAATACGGCGGTTGGGTTGCGCTTCGCGTTTTTTTGCGACAGCGCGGAAGCGGGGGCCCATTGGTCAGAGAACTGGTTGGTTCCGGCGCTTCCAGCCATACGGTGGGTCAGCCAGGTGTCGGCGACAGTCTCCAAGGCACGGCCCTGGGGTAGGGGGAAGCCGTCAAGAATCTCTTGTTGGGATGCCACCCGATCGTGTGGTTGGGTGCGCCCGAGATAGTAGGAATCGGGGCTTGCCCTGCCGTTTTCGTAGAGAAAAACGTTGAGCCCCATTGTCTCTGCGACGAGTCGTGCCGCCTTCTGGCGTGATGTGCGACCGTTCGGAATCAACACGCGATCGGGCGGAGTGTGCGACCACAGTTCTGTGAGCGCCGCGTATGTCTCCATCATCGCGCTTCGCAGCCGCCCGGATAAGTTTCGAGCTTCAGCAGACTTCGGTATGTGGTCGAGACGGAAATAGGTGAGGAGTTCTGACTCGAGCGCTTGCTCGAGTGCGTCATGATGTTCCGGCGTTACCGCGGCACCTTGGGAAGAGGGGGGTAAAGGCACTATTGCTACCCCGAGTGGGTCGAGGATGTTCTGCAGTGCGTTTTCGAACACGGTGTGACCGAGCAGCTTCGCCCATCTATTTGCGGGGAAGCCTTGCTTGATTGTCGTGGTGCGACCGATGTCGATGATGGTGACGACCTCACCGTTTTCGACAGAGTCTTTAGCCAGCGAGGCAATCACGGACTGAGACTTTGCAGTTGCCCCGTTGTAGTGAACGATGTGGGTCGTTGTCATCGTGCTGCTCTGCGCGATAGGAGGGTCACAAAGGGTTGGCCGAGTGGACCGGCGATGGCGAGGAAGCGCAAGAACCACCCAGCGAGTGCTCCTTTGCCGGTATGTAGCCGGCCGCTGGTGAGCGCTTGGCGAGCGCCTCGTCGAATTCTCTTCACTGTGTCCGGGTTCAGTGTTGCTGACAGCAGCGCGTCCTCAGCTTCAAACCATGCTTCCCAGCTGGGATTAATTGTTTGCCATGCACGGCGATGACGCCTGGGTAAATGCCAGGGTTTGATAGGCCCGGAATAATGAATGATCGAGGCACGCTCGAGCTCCTCCACATTCGCGTGCCAGCTGGAAAGAAAGTTATAACGCACATCAACCACCTGGTGATTGTCCATGTAGAGGGTGTTAAACAAGTGTTGCTCTGAGCTAAAGCGTTTCTCCGGAAGGTTCTTGAGCTCCTCCTGCCACGGTTGCCGTGGGGCCGTTGTCCACCCCAGTACGCCGGCATTGAATCCGGAGAAACGGGTGTGGGGGCTGTCAATTTTTGCAGCGACCACCAGGGCAATGTCGCTCGACGCTGAGTGAAGAGGTGTGAATATGTCATCCCATCCGGGCTTGGCGACGGTATCCAAGTCGATCCACAAATGAGCTGCGGGCACAGCGTCAGAAATAACAAACTTTGAGAATGTCGTAATCGTGAGGTGGCGACGCTCGGTGAACAAAGGACTGGGTGTTAGTTCCCGAATGTCGTGACTCACTCCCAGCTCGCTCAGGAACTGACGAATGAGCTCCTCGTTTGTCGCCGCAAGCCGGCCAGTGAAGTAGCCGACTATGAGATGGAAAGGGCCTTGAGCGTGGCTGAGAAGAGAGTGAACGAGGACAAAAAACGCGTGCACCATGTTGTCATCGAGCGCAACAGCCACAGTTCGCTGGGTTGTGCCGGTTTTCGTCACGATGCTGATCTTTCGAGAATTCAGTGAATCGGGTGGGTCCCCCGAGGCACCCATTGTTTCAGGAGTCGTAGCGCCCAGATGATGGCCGGGGCCACGGCACCGAGGGCCTGCAGGGCACGGAGAAGCCTTAGCCCTCCCTGATCCCTCCCCCCATGGGCCGAAGAAGCGGTAAGTGCTTGGTCTCTTGAGATACGCAACGTATCGAGCACCTCTCGCCCTGCGAGGTCAGAGAAGAGGTTTTGCTCAGCGTGAAACCATACCGACCAGGGACATGAGTAAGTCATGCAGTGGTGTGTGAGGTCTCGGCGAAGATGCCACGGTTTGTGTGCGCCGGCGAAATGGATGATGAAGGGTGGGTCCTGTGGGTTGTAGTGTTCCAAGCGATAGGTCAAGGCATTGAACTTTTCTGGCATTTCGTTCGCTGACGCTGCGTAGAGAGAGTTGAACAGGAATTGTTCTTGCGTGTCGACAAGCTCAAGCCTCTTTAGAGGTTGCTCCCAATCTCGACGGCTGGCTGCGGGCCAGCCAAGAACACCCGCGTTAAAGGCCATTCCCTTATTGACCTGACGACCGCCGCTTCGGCGCGCCACCAACAGTCCATGTTCTTCCGTTGTCGCATCAATTAGCGAGAACACCGAGTCCCACCCCTCAAGGACGACGGTGTCTGCATCCAGCCAAAGATGTGCCTCAGGGATGGCGTCTGCCAGAAGAAACTTGGTGAAGGTAGTGGGCGAGATATGCCCCTGGGCGATGAACAGTGGGTGTGATGAAAGCGGCATGAAATCAAGCTCAATGGAAAATTCTTCTGCCACGGTCGCGATCAATTCACGGTCTGATGGGGGCAAGGTGTCCTCTAGGTAGCCGACCGTCACGCGGAACTCGACACTGCGCGACCGGGCCAGCGACCCTAAAAGAACGGACAGGGCGTAGGTCATCTGCGAATCGATGGCACACACCACGCGACGAGGGTTGGTCATCACGTTCCCGCGCTACCGGTCGCCTAGAGAGCGTTGCCATTCAACTTGTCGCGCAAGCCCACTCTCCAGAGTCACCGTGTGTGTGAAACCGAGATTTTCCTGGGCCTTGCTGCTGTCTCCCGCCGTTCGGATTTGGTCCCCACGAGCAGCGGGTTGCCGTTCGAT
>CAKZKU010000041.1 GCA_937124545.1 uncultured Microbacteriaceae bacterium
AACCCCCTTTCACCCCCTCTGCTCCGGTCCAAAGGCGGCTTCAATGCCCTCGCGCCAAAAGCAAATTCCTAGCAGCTCCTAAAATCATGGTCTCAACTCTGGCTGCGGGAAACACCTCTCATTACTTGGGAACCAAAGACATCACAATGATCCCATCGATTGTTGATGTTGCTGGATTAAATCGGATTTCAAGAACCATCTTGAGCAGAGCTGCTGGCGCGATCTGCGGCATGGTGGAGTCAAATATTTCAGAAGAATCAGACAAACCACTCATCGTGGCGAGCATGTTTGGCAATACCACTGATTGTGTGAGCATGGCTTCTGAAGTTCTCGAAGCAGCAGGTTACGAGGTCCTTATTTTTCACGCAACCGGGACTGGCGGCCAAACCATGGAAGCTCTTATTGAATCGGGAATGGTTTCAGGTGTTTTAGATCTCACGACAACAGAATGGGCGGATGAACTTTTAGGAGCGACTCTTTCCGCAGGCCCCAAACGGCTTGATGCCATGAGCAAGGCAGGCGTTCCCGCTGTTCTCTGTCCCGGCTGTCTTGATATGGCAAACTATGGAGAGCGATCATCTCTTCCTGAACAACTCGAAAAACGAACTCTCTATATTCACAACCCACAGGTGACCCTCCTTCGAACCAACGCCAATGAGTGTAAGAAGCTTGGAAGGATTCTCGCCGAAAAGGCGAATGCAAACTCCGCTCCCACTGCCATTCTCAATCCTAAAAAAGGGATCTCTCTGATTTCAGCCGAAGGCCAGCCATTTTATGACCCAGAAGCTGACAGCGCTCTCTTTGGCGCAATTCACGAACATGCCACCTGCGAAGTAGTGGATTACGAGGAGGAAATTAATTCAAAAGTTTTCGCACAGGAAGCAGCTCACAAGCTTCTTGAACTGATAAGAGAGCACCAAAAAAAACCTAATTAAACCAAAGAAAAAGAGGAAGAAGCGAAGACTCCTCCCTCTCTTTCGGTTTCCTAAGTTGGCCTACTTCTGAAAAGAATTAGGAGGTGTCTCTCCATTCCATTCGATACCAGCTTTCTCAACACTGATGACTTCGAGAGTGTAGGTCCCTGGCTTCGCATTTTTGATATCAAAGCGGACCAGACCGCTTGAATCGGTCAACCCTTGCTGATTGGAGACACTACCGCGAGCTTCATTGAGGATATTCACAGTAACGACTGCTCCTTCAATCGAACGCCCTGAGTCATCGACAAGTTTGAGAGTTGCCGTTAAATGCTTGTCTGAACGCCGTCCACCGAAGGTGGAAAAGTTCACCTTACTGACAATCATTTCCTGATCAGAAGTCACTTCGGGAAGGACTTCAACAGAGACCGATGAGGAACTCTGCAAGCCAGCGCTGTCAGACACTTGTGCAGTGATGATATGTGTCCCCTCTGAGAGACTCACAGCCAAACTACCGCCCGTTCCAAGGCTGCCGTCAATATTCGAACTCCAACGAATCGTCTGCGAGAGTGACCCGTCTTGCTGGTCAGTCGCACTTCCACTCAACGTCACTTGCTCGCCTACCGTATACACGGCTCCATTAATTGGATTAGAAATGACAAGCTCAGGGCTCGTGTTGGGTTGCTCATGTTCAAAGGTCAAACCACCAACATTAAGAATCGGCTCCGCGATACCATCAGGATCTCCTCCAAGGAGATACTCTGGATCACCTGAATTCCATGCACTCTCAAGGAGTGCTTGCTCGACAACTTTAGCGGCGTTTAGCCCCGTCATCCCGCGATAGGGATTTGAAGAATTTGCGATATAAAGGGCCGCAGCCCCGGAAACATGGGGTGCTGCAAAACTTGTCCCAGACGCTCTGATATAAGCTCCAGGAATGGGCCCTAAGATATTGACTCCCGGAGCGCACAGATCAATGACACTTCCGTAATTACTAAAGGTCGCAAAGAAATCATCCGAACCAGAGGTCGTAGAACCACCAAACCCTCCAGGTTGGCCGTCTGAATCTGCAAAAGCAGAGACAGTGATCGCATCAGGAGCAGAAGCCGGAGAGAAATTCTTTGAATCGGCCGCACTATTTCCTGCTGCTACCACGCAAACAATCCCTTGTTGAATTGCCCCTTGAACAGCATCGTTGAGTGCTCGGTTGAATCCTCCTCCGATGCTCATGTTAGCGACATGAATATCGTTCGCTGCGTTATTATCGAGATTGAGATCAATGATATGATCAAGTCCTTCAATAATCACACTGGTGTACCCTGAACCATTACTATCCAGAACTTTCACGGCATAGAGGCCTACGCCAGGAGCCACACCCACCGTGCCAATCGTATTATCAACAGCTCCAATCGTTCCTGCAACAAAGGTCCCATGACCGTGATCATCATCAAAATTATTGTCTGAAGCGACCAGTCCATTGTTAATATAAAACCTTTTTCCACCAATAATATTAAGATCAGCATGATCTGCATCAATCCCTGTGTCTAAGACTGCCACGTTGACTCGATTTGATAGATCATTGTCTTGACCGTCGATTGAAACAACCAAGTCCGCGTCGACACGATCAATCCCTGTGGGCAAGTTTTGCGCAAAAGTAGAAATCGTGGAGTCGGCAACAACATACTTAATATCTGGCCTTTTGGATAAGCCATTTGCCACGGCCTTACCTGCTGAAAAGCTAAATCCCCGGATCGCGTTTTTGAACTTCTTCTTAATGCCGAGTCCTTGCTGCTTCTCAATTGCTCGAATCGCAGCAGGGATGTCTCTTACCTGATCCCCAAAGACAGCAATATAGCGCTGCACCTGCTCAACACCCGCTTCACCGGACTCTTGAAGGGGTGTCTCTTGCCCCATTCCCAGAGCCGAGACGGTTGTCTCAGCAGCAGCACTCTCACCGAGATTAAGCTCAGCAAGACTACTCCCATTCGTTGAAGGACCAGAACCATTCTCGATAAAACTCTGGTCAGCACCAGAAATCTTCTGCTGAGCGATCTTTGAATTACCATTAGAATTTGCGCTATTGCCGTTACTGCTAGCAGGAATCTGCCCATAACTCCTCAACCGGGCGATAAATTCATCAAAATTAACCTCTCCGCTTCCATCGGCATCAAGTCGTTTAAAAAGAGCATTCAAACGCCCATCAGGAGCGCCTACCAAATAGGGTATAGCCGCAAGCTCTTCGCGACTCATTAGCTCATCTTGACCAGCAACTTTGCTAAACTCCTCAGCTCTCCTCAGAGCAATTGCTTCTCGAATCTCCTCTTGCGCAATGAGACGCTCATCATCCGTTAGGATTCCATTGTCATCTCTATCAATTTCGGCACGACGAATTGCTCGTTTCGCTTCACGCGAAGAAGAATGCATGGCCTGCCGTTCTTCAACGTCGGCGGATTCAAGTGGCTAGCGCAACGGAGGGTGGTCAATGGCCAGGAGCTGTAAGAGGCTTCCGGCTTAACGACCA
>CAKZKU010000042.1 GCA_937124545.1 uncultured Microbacteriaceae bacterium
CCCTGGGGCCGGGCGCCTGCAACTAGAGATGAATTACTTACGCCCTAAGCGCAGCACTCATGCTGTTCCGCTGCTCCTCGCTTGAGATTCTGATGGTTTTTGGCGACAAAAATGTCGGCCAAAACATACCTGGCCGTGTTGGGATTACTTTTAGTGTGGCTTGAGGCCACGCCCTCTCATGATTTTTTCTGCGATCTCTGCGTCTTTCGGCTCATCGACTGCGATGCTGGGCGTTTCAGTACGGACCATTTGTACAGCCTGACCGATCTCGAGGAATCTCAAAATTTCTATGTCCTCGCGCAGCTCTAACGGAGTTTTTGTTGAGTTTTTGATGAAGGCGGTGAGTTGGGAAACCGAGTAGGCGTAGATGCAAACCTGCTTGAGGAAAAGCCCGCCATCGTCGTCGAGAGATTTTGATCCAGGTACCGGTGCCCGCGATGCGTAGAGGAGCCTGCAAGATTGAGACAACACAACTTTTGGGATTGTGAGCCTGGTGGGGTCTTCATCCGGTCCGATTGGCGCAAAACCATTGGTCACAAGGTCTGGCTGTTTTTGGTGTGCGCCAACTACGTGGCGAATATCTTCTGGAGAAACCAGCGGTTCGTCTCCCTGAACGTTCACGATGGTCTCACCGCCGAGCCGGACCGCCACTTCCGCAACCCTGTCTGTGCCAGTTAGTGCGCGGGGAGACGTCCACTCCGGACGAAAACCTGCTTCTCGCACAACGTTGGCGATTCGCTGGTCGTCAGTGGCGACGATGACCTGGTTGCTGCCAAAAGCAGCGGCGCAGGCCCTGGCCACCCAGAGAATCATCGGCGTTCCAAGCAGTGGCACGAGTGGCTTTCCAGGGAATCGAGTGGATTCATACCTCGCAGGAATCACCGAGTAAGGCTTCGACGTATCTAGTTCGGTCATTTGAGCATTCCGTGAACGGACGATTGAGGGATATTGAAGCGAGTGGGCGTAATCGCCCACACCTCTCCCCCAAAACCGGCTGAAAGAACTCGGTCGATCAAACTCTGCTCGAGGTTTCGTCGAGGATCGCCATCCGGGTATCCGTCAAAACCCGCCAAGTAAATGGTTCTTGCTCCTCCAGACAGAGCCACCAGGAGGCTGTAGGCGAGGACTTGGGGGTCTGGGAGGCTGATGAGCCCAATTTCTGCTGCGACGCAGTCTTCGGTGGCTTTCAAGCCCAAATCTCGGAGGAGACCCCGATTCTCAATGCTAGTTCGGTAGTCACTGGGGACTAGCTCGGCCGGCGCGATCAAAGGGCTGGACATCTCTCTATATGTGTTTGCGTCAGCTATCAGTCGCAGCGGGTGGCAAGCAATGTGGGCGTCGATTTTTTCGCTGCTGATTGCGCCGCCGAGGTTTGCGCAGATGACGACAGGACCAATCTGGTCGATCAGCTGTGTGACAGCCCGAGCATGATCGTCTAAAGTTCCCCCTGAACCAAGCAAAAGGACTGTTTTTCGCAAAAACATCTCCTCCTGGTTCCACAAACCCTTCGGGCTACTGAAACTACGAACCCATGTGGTTGCTTCGTTTAGACGCTCGGTCGAAAACTTTCGCGCGTCGCTCTTGCCCAAAGTCTGAATAGCCATATTCCGCTCCTCAGCAGAGTAGGAGGCGTTCGAAGCAAGCTGTTGAATAAATGTTGGATGGATTCCGTACTGAGAGGCGAGGGCGTAATGGAAGCTCGGTCCCCATCGAGACGTTCGATGGGCGGGTTCGAAGTACTCTGAAATCACCTTCTCTAACAACTCCACGTTGGTGGTGAGCCTGGGGTCCCTAGCAAGGTGCCCAAGGAGAACCTCTGAGCGTGTGTTTCCGGCGCCCCGCCCCATGCCGAACACTGTCGAGTCGACCCACGATGCTCCGGCCCCCAGCGCCGAAAGGGAATTGGCCAACGCAAGTCCTGCATTGTCATGAGCGTGAATTCCGATTGGTCCTCCCCATCGCTCACGAACTCTTCGCACGATTTGAGCGGTCCGCTCCGGAGTTAGTGTCCCTAAAGAATCGGCAAAGTAGAGCACGTCGACACTACTTTGGGATACTTTCAGGCCGATCGTGCTGAGGAAATCGTCGCTCGCCTCGGAGATCTGCATGAGGTTAACCCCTACCTCAAAACCTTCGTTGGACAGCCATTCGGCTGCCAACGCGGCGACAGGTAACTCAGAAAGGTGTGCTGCAATGCGCACAAAACTAAGAGGTGACTTGGTTGACCTGGGGAACAGCTGGCCCATCTGTGTGGCGAGGTCGGCCTCTTGATCGCTGAGTTCCCCAGCGTTTACCATCACACCAATCTTCAGGTCGGGAGGAATTTCGAGTGACTGGAGAAATGATTCTGATGTAAACGCGGTCGGCCCGTGGTAACCCTCGCGCTCGAGCGTTCGAAAACCGATTTCAACTCTGTCTGCTCTTGCCTCGACCATGGCCTGTAGGTAGGAGTTGACTAGGTCGTGGGGGAATTCCCAGTTGTTGTGGTAGCCGCCGTCCCGGAGCGTGCAGTCGAGCCAGGTTGGGCCTTGCTGCTGCACCTGCGGAACGTCATGTGCGAGATTTTCCATAAATTTCATCTAACCTCGAAGCATATTGTTCCTCGGACAAATCAACGACGCTCCGGAACGTTGCGTCGCCTTCTACTCTTCCAGCATTGACTAAGTTTTTGACTAAGGCGCGGTTTTGGAAAGCATTGTGTGATGCGAGAAGTGTTGAACGGTCAAATTGCGCCCCGGGTGAACCGGCGGAATTTTCCGCAGGGCCGGGAGCTACCGTTCTTTTGCTGTCTTCCCGGTAAGCGACAGAGTTGGCAAAAAAATCGCTGCCGATCACGCGGACGCGAGCTCCCTGCACCCGCAGAACGTCCAAGCAAATCAGAGGTACGACGTTTGGATGGCCCCGCAAGAATAGTCGCGAGCCGGTTTCTACTCTCCTCGAATTTGGCAGATATGGGGCATTCCCACGTTTAACACAGATATAACGATGTCTAAGAAAGAGTTGTTTTCTTTCCTCATCATTATTCCCGATATTTTGCAGGGTTTCCGGGATGACGTAGACGATATCTGTTCGTCCTTGTGCATGGTCCGAAGGATTAGTCCACTCGTAGGAGCCAGGCCCGGCAATTCGGATGACGAGCTCGTCTTCAGGAACATCCGGAGTCCCGTCTGCCACCAAGCCAGGGCCGTAAATCGTGACCCGGCGGCTGTTGAGTTCTCGGTTCCAATCTGCGGTGACACTGTCATGTGGCAGGGGAAATGATGCCGAATCCTCGCCTGACCAGACAGAAATGTAATTGAAGACGTCCGAGTAGCTGTACCGACCCATTTCTTCGCGCGTGAGAGCCTTTCTGAGCTTGTCAGCTGCTTGTATGGCCTCCGGGAGTAACCCCTGATACATCGTGACCTGCAGCCACCTGAGGACGTCATCGGGATGACGATGCGAGACGTTTTTTACGATCTGCTTCCAGGCTCGCTTTTCAAGCGCCAACGAAGCCACATGCAGTCCGAGTGCTCCGGAGAGCTGTGACAAAGCGAGAGTCTGGTGCGGTGCCGAGGGGGAGCCGCCTTCACACGCAAGGGTGACAAGCCGGTCAGTCACCGATTCGTGGTTGGTTTCACCAACTATCCACTCACGGAGCGTCGCGAAGTAATACTTGCGCCATTTTGAACTTCCACCAATTTTGGCTTCGAAACGGCGGCTGAAGGAAACTAGCTCCCGTTCGCTGCTTGATGTCAATGACCGCCCAATTTTCCCTCCGGCTAGTGATTTTCGCCAAAAATAACTCGAGAGGGCGTAGCGGGGAAATAATGGGCGGGCCATGTTTTCTTCCTCAAGGTGCCAGGAACGACAAATGGGAATTTTCAACCTATCGGATTCACTCTGCTACAAACTCCCGTGGGCGCTAATCTCGAGGTGTGCCCATCGTGCTTGGACCCCGTCGCCCGATCCAACGCCGCGTTGCTCGCCATGGAAATGGCGGATCCAAGGAGATGTTCGCTAAAGGTGGTGTGTAGTGAAACTCAAAGTAAATGTGGTGAGCCAAATTCCACCGTTCATATGGGACCGGGAATTACCGCAGAACCTCCCGTGGCATTTTTTTCACTCCGCAGAACCCGAGCCTGCCGACGTCCACGTTATAT
>CAKZKU010000043.1 GCA_937124545.1 uncultured Microbacteriaceae bacterium
AGGCAAGCAACATACGAACTAAAGGCCTTGTTCCCAGATACTCCTGTAACATCTCTTTTTGATACTCCGAAACCGGAAAAAGTTGTTCGTAAGGCATTAGAAATAGCCACCAACCCCGGCGATCTCGTCCTCGACTCCTTCCTCGGCTCCGGCACCACCGCCGCCGTTGCCCACAAAATGGGCCGCCGTTGGATCGGCATCGAACTCGGTGAGCATTGTCACACCCACTGCATTCCTCGCCTGCAAAAAGTGATCGATGGCGAGGACCCCGGCGGGATTACCGAGGCAGTGAACTGGCAGGGCGGCGGCGGCTTCCGCTACTACAAACTCGCCCCCTCCCTCATCAAGAAAGACCAATGGGACAATGAGGTCATCAACCCCGAGTTTAATCCCGAACTCCTCGCCGAGGCCGTCTGCAAGATCGAGGGCTTCACCTACGCGCCCAGCACCGAGAACTTCTGGCAGCACGGTCATGCCACCGAAACCGACTTCATCTACGTCACCACCCAGAACCTGAGCCGCCCGCAGCTCGAGGCCCTCTCGGAAGCCATCGGCCCGGACCGCTCCCTCCTCGTCTGCTGCGGAGCCTTCCGCGTGAAGTCCGACTCCTTCGAGAACCTCACCCTCAAAAAAATCCCCAAAGCCGTCCTCCACCGCTGCGAATGGGATAATGATGACTACTCCCTCAAAATCGAAAACCTCCCCCAAGCCCCGCCCCCAGAAGGCCAACAAGAACTCCTCTAAAATGAGCTTCTTTTCCTTCCAGCAGGCGATTTCCATTGATGCAACGGCTCGTTGCACAATTGTCCCTGTCGCACCCACGAAAGGAACAAAAGGTGACTTTTCCTCTTGTCCGCTGAGAAAAACCGTGGTTCCTTCTGCCAGCACGCCTCCCGCGCCTCTTCTTGAAAGCGTAATTCGGGAGGTTTTCTTTGCCCAGGTCTCACGGACATCCAGAACCAGAAAGGAGGTCCGATGAGCGAGAACACTTCCTACCTCAAAGGGCATTTATCCTTCGAAGAACAAGCTGACCAGCTCATCGCGCGTGGATTAGAGAGTGACCGGGAGGAACTGATTAAGCGACTCTCCGCCGTGAGCTACTATCGCCTCTCCGGCTACCTCTACCCCTTCCGCGAACTCCCAGGAGATCAATTCAAACCTGGATCTACTCTCACCTCAGTGTGGGAGCGCTATTGCTTCGACCGCCGTCTGCGCGTCCTCTTTCTCGATGCCATCGAGCGCATCGAAGTCGCCGTCCGCACCCAACTGGTCTACCATTTCTCCGCCGTTCATGGAGCCTTCGGCCATTGCGATGAGAAGAATCTCCCCAATTTAAAAATTCAGGAATACATCGACTGGCGCAGCGGCCTTCTCACCGAAACGCAGCGCAGTAAAGAACCCTTCAAACAACATTTCTTCAAGAAATACACCGAAGAACAGAACCTCCCCATCTGGATGGTTTCAGAACTAATGAGTATGGGCAGCCTTCTCACTTTCATGAAGGGAAGCGGTGCTCCCGTCCTCTCCCGCATCGGCTCATCATTCGACATCCCTGACACCCTTCTCCTCAGCTGGCTTCGCAGTCTCTACAGCGCACGAAACATCTGTGCCCACCACTGCCGCCTCTGGAACCGAGAACTCGGGTATCCCCCATCCCTTCCCAACAAGAACAAGTTTCCCGATTGGCACCAGAAAACCGAGGAAGGGAAGAACGTCTTCAACAACAGCCGCTGCGGCATCATCCTCATGATCTGCCGCCGTATGCTCAGCACCATCGCGCCCAGCAGCCACTGGCATGAACGGGTGGAAGAACTCTTTGCCCAGTATCCCACTCTCCCCATCACTGATATGGGCCTTCCCTTTGATTGGAAAAACCATCCCCTTTGGAAAAAATGAACCGTCACGTCCACGCCATTAGCCAACGGCTCAGCCTCCGCGCGCCGCAGAAGGAATCGCTCGAGATCCTCGATCAGGTCTTTTCTGCCACCGGCTTGCCAAAGGAAAGTCCATCGCTGGAGACGGCACTGGCCATCATTCGGGAGCATTTTCCCACCGTGGAGGACTTCGAGCGGGACTTCCCCTCGCTCTGTTTCTCTCTCGCCACTGGAGTGGGTAAGACCCGGCTGCTGGGAGCCTTCATCACCTACCTCCACCTCGCCCACGGCATTCGCAACTTCTTCGTCCTCGCGCCGAACCTCACCATCTACGAGAAGCTCATCGCTGACTTCAGCCCGAACACCCCAAAGTATGTCTTCAAAGGAATCGCCGAGTTCGCCGTGGAGTCCCCTTGGCTCATCACTGGAGATAATTATGAGGATTATCGCGGACAGAGTGATCTCTACGGAAGGGTCGAGATCAACATTTTCAATATCTCCAAACTCAACCGCGATGCCAAAGCCACCAAAAAGGGTGGTCCCCGAATCCGAAATCTCCAAGAGACCCTCGGCGAGAGCTACTTCGATCACCTCAAAGCACTCCCCGATCTTGTCCTCATCATGGACGAGTCCCACCGCTACCGCGCCGACGCCGGGGTGCGCGCCCTCAATGAGCTCAAGCCCCTCATCGGCCTCGAACTCACCGCCACTCCCTTCCTTGACCGCGCGGGCGGCCCGAGTTGGTTCAAGAACATCATCTATGACTACC
>CAKZKU010000044.1 GCA_937124545.1 uncultured Microbacteriaceae bacterium
TAAGCAAGGGGAAAAACAACCAGCCCTGTCGTTTCACGATGGCGCGTTGCAATCCTGTGGTGGTGGGCGCTTTGTCTTCTTCAAACACAACGACATCGCTTTCGATGTCGGGATCTTTGCCGATCGTGTTGGGGTTGGCGTGATGGCGTGAATGTTTGTTCATCCACCAGGAATAACTAATCCCGACCACAAGGTTGGCGACGATCCGACCCCACATATCGTTGGCTGTACCGCTGGCAAATACTGCTTTATGAGCCAATTCGTGGGCAAGAAAAGCAAACTGCGTCAGGACAATCGCCAGTAATGGAGCAAGCGCAACCACCCACCACGAGGTCCCCACCAGCGCCATGGCAGCCACTGTGATGGCTAGCAGTACTGCCAAGATCGAGCTCAGCACCGTGTAATACCCGGGGCGTCGCTTGAGTAAGCCAGCGTCTCTAACGCGCTGAATCAAGCCTGAATAGTCTGAGGTGTAGGGGTGGGCACCCGGGTCGACCCGGGAGGTGACGAGGTTTCCTGTTTCAATAACTATCGACATCTGTGCTCGTCTCAGGTAAGCGGACTTCCCAGCCTGGAGAGACGTTCACACCGCCTAGATACCCACAGGCTATCCGGTGAGTCTCTGATTCTTGCGTGCACGTCGCGTGTTGCGCTGTGGGCGCAAGCTTGCGGGCGGCTACCTGCGGCGCTACGGGCAATAGCGGGGCACCCTCATCGGCGACATCCCTTGTGTGTGGCGGCAACTGTGAACCAGGTTTTCTGCGCGTCATCGTCTGTTGTTTCGCCCCCGCGCTAACCTAACCGCATCATGCAAACCGCGCCTCTGGATATCTCACCTGATGCTCTCACCATCATCGAGCGCGATTTTGCTGGGCTGTATTCGGGTGAACTCGGGCTGAGTTCTCTTGCTGGAGGCCAGAGTGCAGCTGACGCTGCGCTAGCAACACTTGATGTCACCGGGTATGCCTCCCGTCGGTCGCAGGTTTTTCCCGCCGCGTCACGCGGGGCGACCGTGCTTTCTCCCTATATTCGTCACAACATTCTGACTCTGGACTCTGTCTGGAAAAGCGTCAAAGATGCTCCGCCAGGCGATCGTCAGAAGTTTCGGGATGAATTGCTGTGGCAGGAATATGCGCGGCACCTCTACGCCCGGGTAGGCGTCCGCCTTTTTGAAAACCTGAGATTCGAGGCCCCATGGGACGGCCCCGGTGACGGTTGGGCCGGCGACATGCTCTGTGTGGACGAAGTCACCTCCGAGCTTGAGCGCGATGGTTGGTTAGTGAATCAGACCCGCATGTGGCTGGCATCTCACTGGAGTGTTCGCAATGGTGCCGGCTGGATCCACGGGCAAGAGCGGATGCACCGAGAGCTCATCGATGGGTCTCGAGCAGCCAATCTGCTCGGGTGGCAGTGGACGGTGGGGGCGGGGACAGGGAAACCCTACGGTTTTGCCCGGTGGCAGGTCGAAAAGCGAGCACCGGGTCTGTGTCAGCGGTGTCCGCTGGCCGCAAACTGCCCGATTCAAGAGTTTCCGGACACAGAGCCCCCACACCCGGTACCAAACGAGCCTCTTCTGAATAGCGATCCCGATGTGGGGCGAACGACAGGGCCTGTGACTCCGGTTCGCTCACGCACACCCGACCGCGTATTGCTCACGATCGACTCGCTCGGGGATGAGGATCCCGCGTTGGCGGCACACCCCGCTTTGCCAGCGGTGTTTGTGTTCAATGCTCCCGCGCTCGAAAAGCTTCAGCTCAGCGCGCGGCGGCTCGGTTTCTACCTTCAGACGCTGCAAGATTTGGCAAACCGTCGCGACGTAGTGGTTCTTCTCGGGGATCCCTACGAGTACGCCGCACACCACGATGTTGCGGTTACGTATGCGCCGGTGCCGTCTTTTCAGAAATTCACCCGGCTTGCAGAAATTTATCCCTACCCGTGGTTGCGGTCACCGCACAGTGGCTCCGTTCGGAGTTTTTCATCCTGGCGCAAAAAATTGAGCCCACACGGATCTCATTAGCAGCCCTCTAGGAGGGGTCGAGTTTCGACTTTTGAGCCGCACTCACGCGTGATTGCGCTGTGGAGGGCCTGGGGGGTACCCGATCGCGGAGGCGCAGTCATGGCGTGACCGGGAGGCCACCTTGACTCTCTACGCGTAGGCTTGAGCGGTGCACAGCGGTGCACGGTAAGCCTCCCTCATCACCGAGAGATTAGGATTCCTGCCTCGTGTCGACTCCACTCGCCCAGCCCAAAATTTTTGTGTGGTTTCTTGCTGCTGCCGGTTTGTTTTTTGCCCGAGCTCTCTTGTTCTCTACCTGGCTCTCGCGTGCTCCGGAGGTCCAGCAGTCGCTGTCTTTGAACACGGCTCAAATGGGTCTTTTGGTCATGCTGTTTCCCCTCGGCGGTCTGGCGGGAATTCTTTTTGCCAATGCGTTGATGGACCGTTTTGGTTCGAGAAAAGTCGGGGTAGGGATTTTTACCTTGGGCGCGGTGTCCATCGGAACACTCGGTTTTTCACTAGACCAGGGTGTGTTGGCCATTTCTGCCATCGCCATCTTCGGGATGGGGTTGCCCATGGCGATCGCTGACTTCTTAGGAAATTTTGAGGGAACAGCCGTTGACCGGGTATCAAAAAAGAGTCTCTTCCCCGCGATTCACGCAGCCTTTGGAATCGGCATGCTGCTCGCTGCGGGAGGCGCGTCGCTCGCCATTGACGCTGGCTGGAGCCTCAGCGCGAACTACCTTCTGGTCGCCGCGATTGTTGGCCTTATCGCTGTTGCTTCCTCTCTGAAGTTGCCCAATCGTGAGAAGCCAGCTGCTCGCCCAAAGGGCGAAGAGCGAAAACTGTCTTTGGCGGTCTGGAAAGAGAAGCGCACCTTGCTCATCGGAGTAATCGGCTTTTCGTTCATCATGGCCGAAATCTCCGCTGGCACATGGGTGCCCATTGCGCTCACCAGTTCTGGTTTCTCGGGGTCTGCAGCAGCAATAGCGTTCGGAGTCTTTTGGATTGTGATTACCATCGGTCGAGTGGGTGGGGGCTTCTTGGTCGAAGCCATTGGCCGCTATCCGACGATTCTGCTCTCCACCCTGGTGACCGCATCGGGAATCTTGGTCTTCATGCTCGTCGATTTCATCGCCTTGCCGTTCCTGGGCCTTGTGTTGTGGGGTCTGGGGATGTCGCTCGGGTTCCCCCTGTCTGTTGCGGCAATGAGCGATGACCCAGAAAAGGCGCCCTTCCGGATCAACATGATCATTACGGTTGTGTACATCTCCAGCATCACCGTTGGGCCGGCCCTGGGAAGTGTCGGTGAGTTGGCCGGTATTTATGTGGCTTTTGGGATTCCGCTTGCCCTTATGGTGATTTCGGCGATTTTGTCGCCAGTGACCAAGCCGCTGCCAAAAGAGGAGTTCTCCTCCTAGCTCTTTGAGCTTGTGGGGTTGTCCCGCAGGTCCTTCAGGTAAGAGATTGAGGAGCTGGACCACAGCGCCCAGATCACGAGCAGCGGTTGGAAAAACAGGCGCACAAGTCGCGCGTTGTCGGTGTCCAGGCCAAAAGCGTCAATGCCCTCCACATACTGATTAATGTTTCCAGGGAAGATCGCAATAAAGAACGCGGCTGTTGTCAGACCAGCTATTGCAGCCACACGGCCTCGGGTGAACAACGCAAGACCCAGCGCGATTTCCACTACCCCAGACGCGAGGACGACAAAGTCGGCATCGAGGGGCAACCAAGTCGGCACCTGGGCTTGAAACTCTTGCCGCGCAACGGTCAAGTGCGAAAATCCGGCGTACACCAGCGCTAAACCAAGAGTGATTCGTGCTGCACCTTTGAGAAATCTCATGGCCCCACTCTAGGCAGGCTTGCGCGATAGCTGGCGCCTCGCCAGTAAGGACATCCTCAGCTGAACACGTGGCCCGGCTGCGGCATCGCTTGCTACCGAGTGGATGCCGATTCGTTCAGGCCCTAATGGCCTTTGAGCGCACTGATGTGATTGTTATTCGTCGCTCGGAACGCTGCCACCGGAATGATCCGCGACAGGGTCGAATCAGCCCCACCGACGCCGCGCTTCCAGCTAGAGTGAAAATCACTGTAAGTAAGTGGGAGACATCATGGCTAAAACTCAAAGAACAATCGACGAGAAGATTGCTCGCCTGAGGACCTACAACGTTGTGGCAGGTTCTCTCCACCTTCTCCAGGCGGTCGGGCTCGGCTATGTGCTGACGCTTCTCGATAACCAGGTCACCTTCCCGGTGACCGCGGACTATCTCGGTGGCCCTCCCGGCGTCCCGGTTCCCGCGGAGCGGGTCGAACTCTTTGACATCAATGTGGGAATTGGCGTAGTCGCGTTCCTGGCAATGTCGGCGTTCTTCCACTACTTGATTTCCTCACCCATGTTCTTCACCCGTTACGGGAATGGTTTGAAGAAAAACCGCAACTACTTCCGCTGGACCGAGTATTCGCTGAGCTCATCGGTGATGATCTGGCTGGTGGCGCAGATCACCGGAATTACCGATATCGCAGCGCTCTTCGGGATTTTCGCGGTGAATGCGTCGATGATCATGTTTGGTGCGCTCCAGGAAAAGTATGAGAGCCCCGGCAGCGGAGGCTTTCTCCCGTTTGTCTTCGGTTCGATGACCGGGATTGTTCCCTGGATTGTTATCCTCATTTACTTCTTTGCGCCGGGGTCCGCGGGGACGGTGGAAGCGCCCGCGTTTGTGACCGGCATCATCATCTCGCTGTTCCTGTTCTTCAACACCTTTGCGGTAAACCAGGCGCTTCAGTACCACCGCGTTGGTGGCTGGGCTGATTACATCAGGGGAGAGCGTATGTACATCACGCTCAGTCTGATTGCCAAGACAGCTCTCGCCTACCAGGTGTTCTCGGGAGCCATCATTCCGGCCCTGACAAGCTAGAGAAACATGGAAACTCCTGGCGAAAAGCTCGCGGTATTTCGTGAGCGCAGAAACTTGGCCGCGGTTCAGCCGCAAGGACCTCTGGCTCTAGTCAACACCCAGTGGATTGACATGGAGCAGACCGTCTGGGGCGTCCCGGGGGTCTGGGCTCCGCGTGAGGGCCTGTCGGGTCTTCAGCTAACCGCGGCTGCTGAAGACGGGATTACCGTGGATGGGGAACCCGCAGAGGGAACCGTGGATGTCCGGGCCAAGGGAACAGAGGACCCCTCCGAGGTGGTCTTTAGTGACACCCAGGTTGGACATGTCATTGCACAGGGTGATTCCTACGCGCTTCGGGTATGGGACAGCAATTCCGAGGGCATTCAAGCTTTCGGACACATCGACGCGTTTGACTACGCCCCGGAGTGGGTCATCACCGGCTCGTGGCAAGAGATACCCGGCGGTAAAAGTGTGGGCTTTGAGCATCTTAAAGACGAGGGCGTTTCCCGGGACGAAGTGATTCCCGGGGAAATCACCATCAGCCA
>CAKZKU010000045.1 GCA_937124545.1 uncultured Microbacteriaceae bacterium
ATCCCGGACCTCTTCCATGATCGCCCGCCGCTTGGCCTCAACATTCAAACGCAGTAATGGTTCTGTGTTTGATGCACGAACATTTACCCACCACCAATCGTCAGAGCCAGACGTGATCGTGACCCCGTCTAAGTGATCGACCTCTCCCCGACCGGAGAACAGTTCCTCCACTGCGCGCATCGCCGCCAACTGGTCTTTCACCACGGTATTGATTTCACCACTCTCGGCGTAGAGGGCAAACTCCTTCGTTAGTGCAGAGAGAGGGCCGTGTGATCCGCGCAACTCAGCCAAGACGTGAAGAGCTGCCAACATGCCGTTGTCGGCACCCCAAAAATCCCGGAAATAATAATGCGCGGAGTGCTCCCCACCAAAAATTGCGCCCGTTGCTTTCATCTCATCTTTAATCAGCGAGTGTCCCACCTTCGTTCGGACTGCAACCGCGCCCGCGCCCGCGATAACTTCCTCGACGCGCTTGGAGCACAGCAAATTGTGCAGAACGTATATGGGCTCCGGCTCTCCCGCATCACGTACTCGCGCCACTTCGCGCTGAGCAACCAAAGCCGCCACAACACTCGGTGTAACCGGATCTCCCTGCTCATCAATAACGAAGCATCGGTCTGCGTCGCCATCAAACGCCAGCCCCACATCGGCACCCTCGGCGACAACTGCCCTTTGAAGGTCGACCAAGTTCTTCGCATCCAGCGGATTCGCCTCGTGGTTGGGGAAGGATCCATCAAGCTCGAAGTAGAGAGGAATAATCTCGATTCCCTCAACGCCCGTGCCAAAAACCGCCGGCACCGTGTGGCCTGCCATTCCGTTCGCCGCATCGACCACCACTTTCAAGGGTCGCCCACCTGTCACCGGCACAAGTTTCCGCAGATACGCCGCGTAATCGGCGAGAACATCCGAGCTTGACTCATCGCCGTTACCGGTCCCGTAGTCCTCGGAACCGTCTTCAAACCTCACGGCTCTGTCACGGATTTGTGCGAGTCCGGTGTCGAGGCTGATGCCCTGGGCCCCAGCCCGCGAAAACTTGAACCCGTTATAGGTCGCGGGGTTGTGGCTTGCCGTAATCATCACCGCTGGCAGGTCCCCGGTTCCCGAAGCGTAGTAGACCATGTCAGTCGAACACAGTCCGATGTTTCGGATGTGCCCACCTTGCGAGCGGACTCCCTCGCCGAAGGCTTTCGCCAAGACCGGTGAAGAGTCCCTCATATCGTGCCCGACAATCACCGCATTTCCCGGAAGAGACACTTCCTCCACGAACGCAGCACCCAACGCGCGCGCGACTGAAGGAGTCAACTGGGTAGCGACAAGACCGCGAACGTCGTAGGTCTTGACGATGTCACCGAGTGCACTGTAAGTCATACAGCCAGCCTATTTCCCTGGTCGGGCCCTACGGTTCTAACGAACCGACACCATCACGGAGGACTGCGGCTGCGGGCTTGGCAGGACCAAGAGACTATCCATCACGGTTTCACCGCGGATCGAGAGCGCCGCAAACACAGGCTGGGCAGAGCGAAGCGTGTGAGGTCCTGCCGACACAGGCCGAGTCATCAGTCCGCGCGCAGGCACCGTGATTTCGCGGTTATCGAGAGTGAGGGTTATGGCCACCTCCCCTGTGTTGACAAAGGACACCCGAGCTTCCGCATTCGACGGCACGGCAAATGCCGTTTCACCCTCAAGCACAGGCGAGCTTCCGACCCAATCGGTGTCGGTTCGCTCATCCGTACCAACGCTGCTACGAAGCGAGGCAACAATCGGATAATCCGATTCCGCAATCACGGCAATATCTCCCGTGTTGAACTCATCCAGCAGTAGATCTTTGGTTTCGCCCGCAACAAGCCTGGCTTCAATCACCGAGTCTGTCGCGCCGGGAGCCTTTACCGTGATGCGAACCTCGGCATCTTCATCAGGCGATAGAAGCCGTAGTACCGCGCCCACGTCGCGGTACCCTTCTTTGCCCTTTATCGGCCCAATCACCTCCTCCGGGGGCGTATAGACCCCGGTGACGACACGCAACGTGCTGGGTGAAGGTTGCGAGCCATTGACGGTCAACCCATCAGCTTCGAGTCCTCGCACGATGGTCGAGTGCATGCTCGCCACCACCCCAACACTTTCGCTCGATACCCGAACGACCGGAGAAGATTCTCCAGGCGCAAGGCCAGCCAACGAGATAACCCGCTGGGAGCTAGGGGGAAGCAGTATTCCCCGTCCCAGTGGCGCGAGGATAGGGCCCTGCGCTCCCCACACATCCAGGTTGACAAGGGCTTGAACATCCGAGGGATTCACCAGCGATATCGCCGTTTGACGCCCCGTCGTCGTGTCGCCGCCGACCAGCCAGAGCTCTCGCTCGGGAACTTGGCATTCGCTAACGGCCAACCCGGTCACGTTCAGATTGTTGATCAACTGGCTACTCGTAGCCGCCAGCGCACCCGCTTCAACCGGCTGAGAGACGATGACTGGCGGCGATTGCGTGAGAGTCGGATCCAGCGCGAATCCATCGGTGACCGTCGTGTCGGCAATCGAGGTCGTCGTGATGTTTGAACCAGCGAGGGTTTCGCTCGGGGCTCCGTACGCCATCACCCGCGAGCCCTCCGACCCAAACGACAGCGCAGGGCCCATGCACACGAGAACCCGGTCAGGCTCTGCCGGCAAAACTTCAATAACCGGTAGCTCCGGCGTGGGGCCCTGCAGTGCTGACACCACGCCCGATGGCAGCCCGAGAGCTGCCACTAAGCCAGCGAGAGCGATAACCAGGGTTGACCCCACCGCGGCCAGCGTTCTGAGCGCCAACTGGGCGGTTGCGTGTCGAGGCGTGTGGTCAGTCATTGTCGGCAGTCTCCTCGCCTAACGCAGCAATGGCATCATCGCGACCAGCACCGGTCGCTTTAATCCTCCGCTCCGTGGGGATCGCCAGCACCGCCACCATGGCAAGGCTCAAGAGGAATAGCTGGTTCCACAGACTCAGGGAGGCTGTGTCCGCGGACCCTTCCGGAACCGTCACCGCGGGGACCTGCCACAGCTGTCCGGTTGCGACCGAACTGGCACTTACGAACCCAGGCTGTCGCGAAAGAGCTAACGACGCCTCACTGTCCCGGGCATCTTCGATCAAGACGAAGCGAATGCCATATTCCTGCAGGAGAGGCAGTGGGTCTGCGGAGCTAGGGCGCACCAGCATGGCCGCTAGCCGCGCGAGGTCCTCGTCGAATTCTGTGAGTTCCAAGGAGCGCCCGCGAACCAGCGTTGACGAACTTGACAGCGTCTCACCGGCACCGCGGGCAAGACGCGCTGAGTATCCAGCGTCTGTCGGAGAGATCACCAGGGTCCCCACCTCCGGTAGCGCTGTTGCCTCCGCCGCGACGAACGCAGGAAGGGTGCGCGGTGCCGAAGCAGGCTGAACGGCACCAGACCCGTTCCAGACGTAAACGCCAAGCAACGCCGGGGTAGCGAGGCTAGTGATGGTCACCGCTGCGGCAATCGATCTGGCAGACCACTGAGGAAAGGCGTTTCGTGGATTCCCCAGCGCATCCCTGAACCACACACGATCAAGAAGTGACCCGGCCCCGACAAGGACACCCAGCACCATCAGCGAAACCCCACTACCGGGCCACACCGAGGTCGCCTCTCCGTCACGAAACCCAGAGAACAGAGCAGGTGCAACGGTCGCTGTCACCAGGCCCAGCGCGAAGAGGAAAGAGAAAGACAGTGACGTTTCATTTCGACCAAAAGCAACAGACAACACCGCTATCGCCAGTGCGATGGCCATCCCCGCCATCGCGACTAAAACCAGAACAGCTGTTGCGCTATCTGGCATGACTTCCGCTACCCCGGCGGGCACCGTTGACGGAATTCCCAAGACAACAGACCACCACGGCGCTGCGTCATAGGCAACCGCCACGCCAGGGTCAGCAAAGAGCGTGCCGCCGTTTTGCCACCAGAGACCATCGACCGAATCCCACCAGGCAAGAAAGCGTGGAAG
>CAKZKU010000046.1 GCA_937124545.1 uncultured Microbacteriaceae bacterium
GCTACCTCACCGGTGGAGTTGAATGTGAGTAATCAAGGGGCAGGCAGAGACTACGCCGGCGGAAACCAATCGAACACGAACAACGATACGAAAATCATCAAATGGGTGATGGGCGGAATGGCCGTAATCGTGGTTTGGATGGCGTACTACATGAGCACGATTTCCACAAACACAACTCCAGAAACACCAAAAATTGAAGCGCCGGGAGAGTCCGAATGAGTGTTGCATCAGGTGTCGTCAATCCGCATGTGTACTACGGTGCAGCGTCATCGGGTAGCGGTGGTTCATCGCTGCTCAAGTCAATCACCGATTACAACTCGGATGCCGACGAGACAACGTTTCAGGCAGCTATCGACGATAGTAGCAATAGCTTATTTCTCATTCCGACCGGCACATACACGCTAAGCGATTCGGTGAACGTCAACGCTGCCGGCCAGTTGTTCGTTTGCGAACCGGGTGTCATTATCCAAATTGCAGCTAGTGGTTACAGCGACACGCGCGAGGTGGATCTAAACAGCAAAGACCGGAACAGCGCGTTTTATGTCACCTCAGACAGGTTCGAGTTCTACGGTGCCGCTGATACTTATTTCGATATGCAGGCCGATGTGTACGACGGCAGCTCAAAGTACATGAACGCCTTTTTGCTCAATGGGGCTGGCGATTGTGTCATCGACCGAGCTGAGGTTCGTGAGTCGCACAATGGCGTGATGCTTTATAATTCAAGCGGATATGCGTCCGGCAATAGAGTACATCGGATTCGTATGACAAACGCCGGAACCGATGCAAACTTCAAGAATGCCGCTATCGATTTGCATGGGCAAGAAGATTGTGCGTTTTCCGATCTTTATGCAGACAACTACGAAGAGGTAGCCGATTTCAACGGTGATTGCCGCAACATCCACGGCACGGGCATCGTCGGAGTCAATGTTACGCAATACGTGGTCGAAATCCAGAACAGCGTGAACGTCGAAATCACGAATTTCTCGGGGCTGTTCACCGACACCAACGGCGGATTGCTGCAAGTGTCGAACTACTCAGGCCCAACGCTTGTCAATGAAAACATTCACTGCACGAACGGAAGCGTTAAGTACGACGGCATCCAGCATCAAACGCCTTCTGTTTGGATCGAGGATTGCAACAACGGGCACTTCGAAGTTTCGGCACGTATGTCGCATGCGTCTAGCAACGGCGAGTTTTTGATTATCGGCCAAACGTCGAACGACGTGTCGACGGTCGAAAACGTCACGATTGATCTTAACTATTGGCAGACTCATAACACGCAAGTCAAGTCAGTGTGCGGCTGGCGAAGCGGAAACGGGACTTTGCGGCTAAACTTTCGCGGTACACCGACTGCCAACTTCGGAATTGTCGACCTCAAAACCGCGAACGTCGGGCGAGTCAATGTTGACCTGACGGGCATCAGTGTTGATTCCTCCGGCAACGAAAATCAGGTGGCTAGCTCAATCGGTGTCGATGTCGATTCAACGGCAACCAATGCGGTTGGGTTAATTAACGTCAACATGGACGTGGCGACCGAGATCAACAACGCGGCATCTGCCAGCAACGACTTGTGGACTTACTCGGAGACGGCGGTCTAGTGATTTTCATTCTGCTAGCGCTAGTTTGTCAGATCAACATTGTTGACCAAGGGGCGATTCCTGGAGATGGCGTGGATGATTCGCCTGCTATCGAGCGAGCTATCAAGCTGGCTCTTGCATCCGAGCAATCCGTCTACGTTCCCGAGGGAGTGTTCGAGTCGGCTTCACTTTCGTTTTGGCAACGTGAAAACACAACGCTTGTAATTCGTGGCGAGTCGCACAACTCAGTCATTCGACGCCATGCGAACAAGAGTTGGACGCAACGTTGCAGAATTAAAGACAGGTGCGTGCTGCGATTTGAAAACTTGCAGCTAGACGGCAATAATCGAAACCTGCCTGCAACGCCGGGTGACGACCAACACCATGAAATCCGCATCGACGGAACCGGCGAGCCTGCTTTAGTTGAGTTTGAAGACATCTGGTTGCGGGACATGCAAGCCGATGGGATTCAGTTTGTCCATAACGGATTGCAGATAGCAAGGCTGACTCGAGTGAGCTTTATCGGTGGCAGTACGGGCAGGCGAAATATCCAGTTTTCCTACCATCCAAAGACGGCAATTGTCAGTGATTGCGTGCTTGATGATTTGTCAACGGAACCAGCCGGAGGGACACAAAACCGAGTCAATTTGCTGGTGTCGAATTGCATTATCCAAGGCCAAGCGAATTTGCAAGAGTGCGGAGATTTGCGAGTCGCAAACACGCGAATTGGGCACCTGTCGCAGCTAACTTGCGACTCCGGTTCAATGACAGGCTGTGATGTCCAGAGCGTTCGCCGGTTTGCCGTTGGTCCGAGTAATATCACAGTTCGGGATTCTCGATGGAGATTGACCGACACAATGAAAGTTTGGTCGCGATTTCCGCGAATGAAACAAAGCATCCTGTTCGACAACGTGCAGTTTGAATCACCAGAGAACTTACCTGTGTTTTTTGAAGCGATTGGCGACGCGAAGGCCAACGCGAAAATCGAGTTCAAGAACTGCGACATTCCGCCGGGGAGCTGGCGAATCGGAACCGGGTACGATGTCAAAATCCTAGGGCCAGTGGAAGTTGTGCGTGGCGAGGAGCTGTAGAAATGCCGTTTCCTAACGATTGGAATCGTCGAGTCCCGTTATCCATCGACAACACGCTTTGCGGTTCTGAGGACTCGTCTGACTTCACAGTTCTGATAACTCGCAATTGTTTCTTAGACGATGAGATTTGCTCACCGACAGACCCTAATAGAGCTCAATCAGACGGCGGAGATTTACGGTTTTCCTCTGATGCCGCTGGAACAAATCGAATTCCAGTTAATGTTATCAACTGGGAATATGACTCATCTGATGGCGCCGGTGATGCTGATATTGTTTTAGAAGTAAAGTCTACTATCAATGGAACAACTACTGGCACCGATGCAGTCATATATTGCTGGTACAACACGAGTTCTACAGAGACCCAACCTCTGGAATCAGATACATATGGAGCCTCAAATGCATACGATGGAAATCATATGCATGTATATTCATTAAAAGAATCAGTTTCAGATCCAGAATTCAAAGATATAGTAGGTAATCGACACCTAACCAAAACATCAGCATCCCTGACTAACTCTAGTGGTCAGCACGGAGGAACGTCGGTAAACACAGATCCAGGAATGATCAACAGTGATTTTTCTGGAATTGTCCCTCCAAACAGTTCTACTGGGAACCCGCTAACCAACACGGGTCTTTGCTACATTTCAGGAGAAGATATAGTAGCAACGATCAACTTTGACGATAACGAAGTCGTTGAAGTAAATAAGAACACCGGAGTAGAGGTTACTAGATTCGCCGTAACTGAAGGAGAAACCCAATTAAAGGGATTAGCCCACGATCCTGTAGCTGATGAATATTGGATTGCAGAGTTCAGCGGTTCTGCGACTAAACACGTCTATGAACGAGACGGTACGTTTAGCCGCACTGTTATACTGACTTCAACTAACCCGACTATTGCTTACGATTTCACAGATGACGCAATGTGGTCGTCTACAGGATCGGGAAACGTTACCCAGTACAACAAATCAACAGGTGTGTTAATATCGTCGGTGACAGTAACGGGTGCTGCTGCTGGGATAGTGATTGAAGGAATTGCCCATAACAGCACAGATAACACTCTATACCTAACCACCAATACCGGGAACATGGTATACGAGATAAACAAAAGCACCGGAGCAACAATACAATCGTTCCGGGGACCGTTCGATATAGAGCATCCAGCATACGACCACGATGATGATATTTTATGGGTCAACGGCGATTCGCGTTGGACCCTTACGGGTGAAAATGTAATCTATAAGCTGAATCCAGATGGCGGGGCATTTGGCAATCGTGCTTTAACAGATCAGTACACCGTTGAATACTGGTTGTATCCTAACGCATTCACCAGTACAGACATTGTATCCGCGTTCTGGACCGGTGTTAGACCAGATGCGTTCTATTGCGAGGTGCAATCTAGATCGGGAGCTATCAGAGTTTACGACCCTGACGTTGGACAGACACAAGCAGGCTCGTTTACTCTAAACACTTGGCAACATATCTGGATTGAGTATAACGAGACCGCAAGTCAACTAAGTGTATTCAAAGATAATACACAAGTGATAAACGACACCAGTGCCAGCGGAAGTCTAGGCCCATGTGGTCGAATATCCTTTGGTGGTCGACCGGACGTAACGTTACTGTTCAACGGTAGATTTGAGTTTGCTAGGCTACACAATGTAGTTAGAAGTGCCAGTTGGAGAACAGCTCGACACAATAATAGCAGTAGTCCCAGCACTTTTATAACTGGCGGAACACCGACTTCTCCAGAGTCGGGAACCCCGTCTGGCTCTGGAAGCGTATCTGGCACTGGTGAATTGGTCGCCGTCGGGGCTGTCACGCACGCCGGTTCTGGCTCCGTTGTAGGAACTGGCGAACTGGTTGGTTTCGGTCTCGTCACGCACATTGGTTCAGGCTCTGTTGCCGCCGCTGGCGACTTGATTGGAACGGGCAGCAGCACGCACAGCGGATTAGGTTCGGTCCTCGGGACAGGAGAGCTGTCGGGCGCGGGTAGTGCTCCAAGTGTCGTTTCATCTGGATCCGGGTCTGTTGTTGCTACTGGCGTTTTGTCCGGCGTCGGATTCGTGCAGACTACGGGCGTCGGGTCGATAGTCGGAGTTGGGGACTTGGCTGGAGCGGGATCCGCCCAGCATACAGGATCGGGAAGTGTAGTTGCTACTGGAGAGCTTGCTGGAGCCGGTAGCTCGCCAAGCTTAATCTCATCTGGAGCAGGTGCAGTTGAGGCTACGGCATCGCTGGACGGTCTAGGGTTTGCCTCATTTTCCGGTATCGGTTCCATTGAGGGCACGGCATCGCTAGACGGTGTGGGGCTCGTGCAGATGTCAGGTGTCGGAGCCGTTGCAGGAGTAGGCTTGCTGGATGGTGTGGGTTCCAATGGCACAGCAGGTTCCCAGGCGTATTTGTGGTATTACCGTTTGATGGTTTAAGGAGTGAGATATGGGATTCAGTGTAGCCGCGAAAAATACAATGCTCGACGCATTGACAGCCGATCGCATTCGGTTGCATTCTGGTGATCCAGGTTCTGACGGAACGGCGAATGCGTTAGGAGCGGGCTTGTCAGCCGCAACATTTAGCGCAGCCGCGAGTGGTGAGCGAGCGTTGGCCAGTGCGGTCAGTGTGACCGGTTTGTCCGCGAGTCAGTCAGTGACGCACTTTAGCGTTTGGCAAAACAGTGGAACTGTGTTCCAGGGCAGCGGAACCATTAGCTCTGGCGACACAACAGCCAATGCTTCTGGTGAGTTCGATCTGGCAGTCGGGACGAAGCTCGACATCAACGACTAGAGTTCTGATTGAATCGTATTCGTGATTTCGCATAGGGTACAACTGTGGGCACACTAAAAAAGAATACAGCGGGGCAACGTCTCCGCGTTTTCGCGTTCAACCTGCTCACAGGTCAGCCGGTCACGGGCGATGCTGCAAATATTACATGCAAGTTGTCGATCGACTATGCGTCACCGGTGGCACTCACAGATACGAATCCCGACGAGATAGAAGACGGATACTACCATTTCCTTCCTACGCAGGCTGAGACAAACGGAGATGTGCTTGAGGCGTACCCGGAGTCGTCGACAGCGAATGTGCAAGTGATAGTGGCTGATGGGTTGCAGGCTGATTCTCTGGTTTCGCAACTCACAAATTCGTTAAGCGCGGGCGCGTCGCTACTGTCGGTTTTTGACGCTAGCCGGAATCGCTTAACACTTGTTGCGGATACAGACTATTCCGATTCGGCAGCGAGTGGTGCAATTCGTGTAGCTGTCACTGCTTCTAATGTCACCGATGGCGATACAGTGGAATTTGGAGCGTCTTATACCGACTCAGCGGGCACGACAACGACAATCACGTCGAGCGGCACGGTGGCGACTGAGAGCGGAACACAATACGCAATTGTCACGCTGACTGATGATGACACAAACGTGCCACCATCGTCGAGTTGGAGGTGGTCGCTAATCCACGAGACATCAGGCGGGTTGCGTACAGGGTTGGTTGCAGACGCGCCGATGACAATCCTCGAAAATCAGGCGGCAGAGTGAAATGGTTAAAACGCCAGAAGATTTAAGTAACGTGGCGGAACTTGCTGCGTTAGGCTGGTCGATTCGTGACGCATGCGAAGAGCTTGGGTTGTCTTACGACACGGTATGCAAGCAGACCGGGCGTAAAGCAAATCCTGAATTTCAACGAATGGTTTCGCAGATCCGCACGGAACGCACGGAAGCCTTGGCCGGTAAGGCTCTTAAAGCGGCAGAACTTGCGGTTGTGCAGCTAGATGCGATTGCGCAAACAGCAGAGAAAGATTCAGATCGGGTGTCAGCCTGCGGGAAAATCCTAGATAAGGTGCTGACATTTGCGGAAAACAGCGAATTGCGAAGGAGGATTGACGAACTGGAGCAGGCAGCCGCCGACAAGGAGGACGCAGAAGATTGACAACTGCCGAGCTGCTGCGCCGAGTCAATCGAGTTGAGCAAGGTTTTGGGCTGAACGAAAAAGACCGCGATGCGCAAAGGAAGAAAGCAAAACGAGCCCAGAGCGCGAGAATCTACATTCCCGAGTGTAAAGATTTGTCTCGTCGCGAAAAATGCTTGCAAGACCCTCAGCGATATATGCGGACCTACCATAGTCGCCTTTTTTTTCGTCCGTTTGAACGCGTTCACGATGTCCTGGTAGAAACTCTAATTGAAATCGCAACTCACGGTGGCAAGCAAGCGGTAGCGGCACCTCGGGGAATCGGAAAGAGCGAAATCATCAAAAAGATGATTGAATGGCTAATGCTTGCAGGGCTAATTCGGTTCCCGGTTCCCGTCTGTCAAACGACGCTACACGCAAATGAAATTTACAACGACATACGCGAAAGTTTTGAGCAAAACGATTTGCTATACGAGGACTTTCCCGAGGTATGCCATCCTATTCGATCTTTAAATGGAGCGCCCCAAGGAGCCCGGCGACAACACGTAGACAACGAGCCGACACGATTGGTCTGGAAGCAAACAGGTTTCCGGCTGGCAAACATCCCAGAAAAGTATCGGGCGGGTATCGACTATGGTGGCGTGCGAATGGAATTTCGCGGGCTCGATGCAGCAATTCGAGGTATCAATCGATCTGGTGATAGACCTGACTTTGTGCCGGTAGACGATCCTGAGACTCGGGAAAGTGCCAATAGTGACAGCCAAATCGCGGATCGAGAGCGAGCAATCGACCAGGATGTTTCGTACTTAGCGGGGCATGGCCAGCGGCTCGGGTTGGCAATGATCACCACAATTCAAAATCGCAAGTGCATTAGTTTCAAGTACGTACACGAAAAGTCGGCTTGGATGGGGCAGCGGTTTGGATGGGTTAAGGATTGGCCGGAGGAATGGGGCGGGCCAGAGTCCGACGGTAAATGGCATGAGTACATTCGGCTGCGTCAAGCAGACCAATTTCAGGGTGACCGCCACGGGCAAAATGCAATTCGATATTTTCTAGACAACAAAGGAAAGCTATTGCGAGGCGGCAAGCTTAACAGTAGCTACTTCGAACCCGACACTTTACCCGACGGAACGCCACTAATTCACTCAGCCTGGCAGGTGATTTTTAACCAAATTGCAGACACTTCCTTTGAAGCGTTTTCCACGGAAAAACAAAACGATCCGCCAGAAGAATATTCGGCTGAGGGGACAGGGATTACGGCTCCCATCGTGGCTAATCGTGTTAGCGGGCTAGACCAGGGCCAGTTGCCAGCGAATGCAGCATCAATCACAGTCGGCATCGACCTTGGCAAATACCGTTGCCACTGGGTGGCCGTCGCTTGGTGGAAGGGTGCCGGGGGGTGTGTGATTGATTACGGAGTCGCGGAAGTGACTGGTACGGACACCGCTATCGATAACGATGCTTCGGAGCCTCATATTTACCGAGCATTGCTGGACTGGCGGGAAATGATGCTCGAGAAGCGCTACATGGATGCGGCGGGAGCAGAACGGAAAATTGATTGTGTATTTGTAGATTCTGGAACGTTCACCAATGCGGCGTATGAGTTTGTTCGGCAAGTCAGAGCGCCATTCCATGCCTGCAAGGGACTAGCTAATTACCGCCCACGTTCTCAGTCTACAGACAAAATTAGGGCAGGCGATAACATGCACGCGGCATGGCAGGAATCGCAAGACTTATGGCTATTCGACTTGAACACGGACTACTGGAAAAACTGGGTTCATGAGCGGTTCCTAACGCCAACATTTGATGAGGACAATTTGTTACGCCGAGGCGGTTTGTCGCTGTACGTGCCTCGTGGATCACAAAAGCACACCTCTTTTGCAAAGCATATTGTTGCTGAGGAACTGGTAACCGAATTCCGAGAAGGCAAAGGCAGCAGGACGTATTGGGATGTCAAGCACAGCAATAATCACTGGTTAGACGCTCTGTATTACGCGTCGGCAGCTGGGCGATATACGGGAGTGGATTTGCTTGGACAAGCGGAAGTTAAGAACTTGCCTCGCAAGGTCGAAGTGCAAGCGGAAGCGGAGCGTAAAGCCAAACCAAAACGAACACAACACGGACGAACAAACTTGCAGAGAAGGCAAGGCGGATGGATGCAGAGTATCAGGAGGCGACGATGACGATGACCAAAGCGAAGCGAAGACGTAGTAAACAGCAGCAGGTCGCGAAGTCCTCACCAGGGGGGCAAGTGCCTAAGCCATCTCCGTTCCGGGCGCGAGCTTGTACGTCGTGCGAATCGATCCGGCCAAAAAACAATGGTCAGGCGTATTCGCATATCGTCAAAACAATCGGCAACGTTCGCTATTGTCGATGTCGTTTTTGTGGTGCAGACTGGAAGCAAACCCGATCAGCTTAGCTTTATTCCTACAGCCGTGGAATCGAAGGGGGCTGGATTATTGAAGCAGTTGGGTAAGGTGCCACCATGGAGATATGGCACTTGATCCGACAACTCTATTGACGCAAGTTGAGTCCGCAATCACGGCACTTATGTCTGGTGGTGCGTCGTCGTATTCGATTGGCAATCGCAGCGTCACAAAGTTCGACCTCAAGCAATTGTTCGAAGAACGGCGATTGCTGCAACAAGAAGTCGAACGGTCTAGCGGTGGAACTTTCCGACTTGCCAAACTGCAAAGGCCGTCGCGATGATTGGCCAAGCGTTTGATACCGTCGTGTCTTGGTTTTCGCCTACTGCGGGTTTGCGACGCAAGCAAGCACGGAAAATTTTGCGATCCTACTCGGGTGCAGAAGCAAACCGGCTCACAAATCATAGCAAGCCACAGAACCGCTCGGCAAACAGCGAAATGGCTGGACCGTTTGGGGCGGATTCCTTGCGGGCCTGGTCAAGAAAGCTTGTGCGAGACAACGCCTACGCCTGGGGTGTCGTCGATACGATTGTCTCGAGCGTAGTCGAGAATGGAATCACTGCCCAGTCTGTCTATGAGACGGACGAAGGGCTCGACCAAGAAGAGCTGAACTGGTCTCGTGACGCTGTTTGGCAAGAGTGGTGCGAAGTCGCTGACTACAACGGCGAGTATACGTTTGCTGAAATTCAGCGAATGGCCCAGCGCGAGATGGTTGAAGCCGGTGAGGTGCTGATTCATTTGGTGAAGCTGCCAAGCAATAAAGCTAACGGCATCCATAGACCAGTGCCGTTCGCTTTGGAACTTATTGAGGCCGACCGGCTGGCGACCGATTACGACGTATACAAAGTCCGAGGCCAAGGCGCAGGCACGAACCGAATTGTGCGAGGTGTCGAGCTCGATGATAAAGGCCGGTCTGTCGCGTACTGGGTTTATGAGTCCCATCCGAGCGATGTGAACCAACCATTAGCTGACAAGCCCATACGTTTGCTCGCTGCCGATGTCTTGCATTTGTTTCGGCGGGAGCGAATCGGACAGAGCCGGGGCGTTCCCTGGTTTGCGCCGGTCGCAGGATGGTTACGCGACCTGGGCATATACGTCGACAATGAGATTCAAACATCCGCAGTTGCTGCGTGCTTCGGTGTAGCCATTAAAACAAGCGGTGGAGTCACCGGGCTGAATGGGCCAACAGACAGCGATTCCTCAGATACAAATGGCAACACGCTAGAGTACCTCGAGCCAGCCATGGTGGCTAGGTTGCGCAAGGATGAAGAGATTGAGGTCATCAATCCAGCTCGGCCTAACTCAAGTGCAGACCCGTGGATTAAGTTGATGCTGCGAGGTATCGCTGTGGGCACAGGGTTGTCCTATGAAGTCGTTGCAAGAGATTACTCGCAAACGAGTTACAGCAGTTCTCGAACGTCGCAGCTAGAAGACCGTCGCCGCTTCCGCTGCTGGCAAAATTATCTCGTCAACCATCTTTGCCAGCCGGTCTGGGATCGCTTTTGTGAGACAGCGGCAATCCAGGGAGTTCGCGATTTCCCTAGCTCTGCTGAACTATTGGCCGACCGAAGGAAATGCACTGCCGTCGAGTGGCAGACTCCCGAGTGGGAATGGGTTGACCCGACTTCAGAACAGCAAGCCTCCCAGAACTCGATCGACGCATTGCAGTCTACCTACGCGACTGAATTAGGGTCGCGGGGTCGCAACTGGAAGAGCGTTTTCTACCAACGCGCGAAGGAGGAAAAGCTTCGTCGTCGTTTAGGGCTAGTCACATCCGAGCAAGCTCAGCTCGCCGCACAAGTGGAAACATCCGAACAGAATACAGGTGCTGGTATTGATGTCGGCACGGGAGAAATGCGTGACAGTTCGCGGTTGCAGTTCACGCGGAATCAAAAAGCAATTCACGATATTCTGACAGCGTTTTCTGCTCAAGACATGACTCGGGCCAAGGCTCGCGTGATGCTAGACATGCTGGGTATTTCTGATCGCAATATCGAGGCATTGCTTGACGATGCTGAGGGTGCTCAGGAGCTGCCAGGTGTTCCTGAACCAGCGGAGGTGGTGACGGATGGGTAAGGCATTAAGAGCCAAGCGAAGGCAAGCGAAACGCCAGCGAATCCAGAGAAAGAAAACTGCGTGCAGCTATGAACGCGTGATGCGATTTGCAAACGCTGCATCCGAGTCCAGGGTGGTCGTGGCTACGGAAACGCCGGTTGAACGCTTTGACGAAAGCCGCAACACGGTGATACGCGAAGTGCTACTGATGGAAGGCGTTTCATTTCGTAGTGGAAAAAAACAGATCCCAATCGTAGACAGTCACGATGATTCTACGGTACGGAATATCTACGGCAGCGTGAGAGACCTCGCAGTCGATCGCGCTGCTGGTGAGCTGGGTGGCGTTCCGGTATTCGCGAGCGATGAGGATTCGCAGACCATCGCCAAGCGAGTCGAAGAAGGCCACATAACAGACTTTTCTATTACGGCTCTGCCGTTGGAAGGGATCTTCGTTTCCGCTGGTGAGACCTACACAACCAGCCGGGGCGTGACAATCGAAGGGCCTGCCAACATCATCACACGTTGGGAGCCCCACAACGCAAGCATTTGTGCAACGGGCGCAGATGAAAACTCGACAGTCCGGCGTTCATACACGGACCTCAAACGCAAAAAGGTGATACGAATGGAACCTGCAATGCTGGCCGGTCTTGGTGTGCCGGATGGAATGGAAGACCCCAACGAAATTATCGCATTCTTAGCTGGCAAGTCGCAAGCTAGTGCGATGCCAATGGCGGAACCAGTGGTCGAAAACATGGAAGGCGAAGACTCCACGCCAATGGAGGAAGAGCCAATCGAAAACATGGAGTCTTCAGAGGACACAGAAAAGGTCGAATCTATGAGCGATGAACAGAAGCAAGAAATGCAACGTTCGGTAAGGGCAGAGGCGGTTCAACAAGAGCGGAAACGCGTTGCGGAAATTCAGGAAGCTTGCACGCTGGCCAAGCTCGAACGCTCCTACGCCGACGAACTGGTTAGCAGCGGAGTCGATATTCACCAAGCTCGCGAGAAAATTATTCAGCGAATGGCGGCAGGATCGCAAGCTGTTGGGCAAACTGGAAGCCACGAATCTCAGCCGCAAGTCACGGAATCATCCGATGACAAGTTTTTCGAAGCAGCCCGCGACGGGTTGCTTCAAAGGTGCTTCCAAAGTGCCGGAATTAAGCGAGCGGCGGTCGAGCGGCCCGCGGCAGGATCGCAAGATTTCCGAAATGCTCGATTGAGTCGCATGGCCGAAGACTTCCTGGTTCGCCGGGGCGTGAATGTTCGCAACATGGCTTCCAAAGATATTGCGTTGGTTGCAATGGGGCATCCAGGGGCATGCAACCGCCTGCGAATCGAACGTAGTGACCCTGCATTCCATTCGAGCGGAAGCTTCCCAAATCTCTTGCTTGACGCAGCAAACAAGACGTTGCTGGCTGGTTACGAAGAAGCCCCTTATACGTGGGTTCGTTGGGCGCGTCAGGCACCAAGTGTCGATGACTTCAAGAACATCAATCGGGTGCGATTCTCAGAAATGGGCTCGCCTCAAATGGTGCCTGAGAACGACGACTATCCCGAGGCGAAAACCAGCGACCAGAAGGAGTCGTACAAGGTCGAAAAGTACGGCAACCTATTCACGGTGACGTGGGAGACGGTTGTCAATGACGACTTGGACGCGATTAGCCGAGTGCCTGCAATGCAAGGTACAGCTTGCCGACGCAAGCAAAACGCATTGGTTTACTCCGTGCTAACCTCAAACGCCAACCTTTCAGATGGCGGGGCGTTGTTCAACTCAACAGCCCAAACCACCGCAGGTGGTCATGCAAACTTGGCTTCCTCGGGTGCTGACATCAGCGTGACGACCTTGAATGCAGCGTTCAATTCGATGATGACGAAGAAGGGAATTGGGACTGACGGAACTGATTCCGATGCAATTCTTGGTATTCAGCCTGCGTACCTCATTGTTCCATCTGCGATCAGTGGTAGCGCAATGCAGTTTACAGCGTCGATTGCAGATCCATCTGCGGGCGGTTCAAACGCGGGTAACAGCAACACCAATAACCCTTACGGGCCAAACGGTGAACGAGGTGGTTTGCAACTGATTGTCGAACCGTTGCTCGATGCGAACAGTGCTACCGCGTGGTATTTGGCTGCCGAGGCAAATCAGGTGGATACTGTTGAAGTGACGTTTTTGGCTGGTGAAGAGTCGCCAGTTTTGGAATCGGATTGGAACATGAAAAAGGACGTGTACGAGTACAAGGTCCGCCAAACGATGGCTGCGGCTCCAATCGACTTCCGAGGGCTTTACAAGAATCCTGGGGCGTAAGTAGCCTTCGCAATCTTCGGTTCGCCGGGAGCCATAAGTCCCGGCATCATTGTGCATTTCAAAACGTAGCGGAATGCGACGATCGTTTTTTTGAAAGATAGATAATTATGGCTGGAATCCAAGACTATCAAGAATTTTGCGACGACTTCAATGGTGCCGTCGCTACTTTTCCGACTTCTGCGGACGCTGCGACAGCGTGGTTAGTCGATGATACCTCGAGTTCAGGTACGCCGACTTACACCAAGGGCACGAGCGAAGCAACGCTAACCCTTGCAAGTACGAGCGAAGTCGAAAACGTTTGCCTGCACTTTGGGGACGCGCTTGACTTTGACATCGACAACCTCATCGACATCAAGTTTCGGGCAAAAGTTACCGCGACCCTCGACAGTGCAACCACTGTTGTTATGGGGCTCGGCTCGGCCCGAAATGATGATCCCGATGCAGTTGCCGCCAATGCGTTCTTCAAGCTAGCCGGAAGCAACTCGCTGGTGGTCGAGTCGGATGACGGTACAAACGACAACGACGACATCGCCACCGGCGAAAGCTTGTCGAGCACTTATAAGGACTTTGTGATCTCCTTCGAAAGTGGCACAAGCGACGTGCGGTTTTTTGTGGGAGGTCAGCGAGTCGCAGCTAGTACAACGTTCGACATGAGCAACCACACAACCGGCTTGCAACCGATTTTCCAAATTCAGAAGACGGCGGACACAAACACCGACGCATTGACCCTGGATTACGTGCGGGTTCGCTCACGTCGCAACTAAGGACTGTGCTCGCTATGACCTTGCGAGATGCTATTACCTCTGATGCTTCAGTAGTTTTCACTTCGACCGATGACTTTGCCGAGGTGGTGACTTACTACCCACGCAGTGGTGGTAGCCGAAGCATTAAGGCGGTTGTTTTTCGTGACGAAGAGCAACCGTTCAGTGAGGATGGCGTCTTGCTTCCGGTTTGGAGGGTGCAGGTAGTCAATAGTAGCACGTTAGGTATCGCTGGTTCGGAGTTAGATCGAGGTGGTGACAAAATTGGATTTCCGCCGCGAGATGGCGAATCAGCAGCAAGAAAGTCAATCACAGGTTTGCAATTGCAAGATCACGCCATGCTGGTTGTGGAGTGTCGCTAAGTGCCTGCAACAGTATTAGAGCAGATTGCGGAGGAACTTGAGCGTAGGTGCTCAGGCGTGACTAGCCGAGTTGTTCGGCCACAACGTCGAGAAGCTTACACGCCAGAGAACCGGCAAGTTGTCATTAAGCAAGATGATCCAGAACGAAACTTTGAGCTTGACCAACCGGGCAACCCGCCCGCGATATGCTGGAACCAAAGGTTCAACTTGCACCTCCACATAAGACCGAGCGACGCAGACGCAACATCCGTCGATAGTTTGGTCAATCAGTTTTACGGTGACGTGCTCGATGCGATCACAAACTCAATCACTACTGACCCGTGGCATACATTCAACGCCTTGGCTATCAACTCAGTGATTGAAGCGCCAGAACATATTGATGCGGATGAATCCGTCGATGGTTTGAATCTGCCTATCACTGTTGTTTATCGCACTGACGAAACCGATCCATTCCGATCAAGAGGATGACATGAAGGTAACAGCGACCGGAACCGGTGAAAGTGATGTACTGGATTTGCCAGCGGGTTCAGACTTTGTGCTTTCCTTCCAGTGCTCAGCTAACTACTCACTGGACTTGCAAGTCGGACCGGAATGGGCTGACGCATATGACGGGAACGACAACAAGGTGACGATTACGCAGGCAGGTAAGCAGCACGTTCGAGTGACTGGGGGCCAGCGTTATCGCATGGATGTAGACACATACAACAGTGATATTGTGATGACAGCGCGGCAAGCCTAGCGATGCTCACTTTTGAAATCCCAAATAAACAACTAGAACGACTGGCCGAGGCGGTTAGGAGAGCAGGCAAGAAACTGCCAGTTGAAGCGTCCGCGGCAGTCAACGCCACGTCGAAGTCGGTTCGAACTGCGATGAGTCGAGAGATTCGCGACGAGATAGCGGCAAAAGC
>CAKZKU010000047.1 GCA_937124545.1 uncultured Microbacteriaceae bacterium
CTATTCACCACCGCAGAGGCTTATGAAAGACCGACAGGGACCCAAAGGCGATGGGCACGCCGGGGGTGTTATCTGTTCCGCGCAGCGACTTTCTTGCACGTCTCGATAAACTCCATCTGGCTAAGTCTTGCTTTCATTACGTTCACGCTCGTGTGTACCCATTGGAGATTTGCGACGCTGTGTGAGCCCCCCTCACTAACTGGAACGATATGGTCTAGCGAGGCTGTCTCGGGTGTGATCGGAAGACCACTTAGCGCACACCGAAAGCCCTGCGATTCGATCTTTGCTAGTAAGTCTTTGGCCGTCGCCGTCTTTTTCAAAGCGGTGTTTCGGGCGAAAAGCTCTCTGATCCCGTCAGCTCCAGCTCGTCTCGCTAGCACTCGTAACCTCTTGCCTATCGTATGGGCGCTGCATTGTCTGCCTGTCTCCTTAATGCACTTAACTGGCGATCTGGTTTTGTGGTACGCAGCGATCAACCGCTTGTCGTCTTCTTGGAATTTATTAAACGCACTCGCAAACTGCTTGCTGCTGAATCGCATTTTTTCGCCCAGGTATTCCACTGTTGCCTCTCGGCCTTTGCCTTCGCTGATTTCCACGCTCGGCTTACTGCAGCCTGCCATGACACCGGGGGTTGGGCCAGCCTTCTCCGGTCGGTACGCACTAACCTCCTGCCCAAGAACGATGCCGCTGAGTCGCATTTTCTCTCCCATGCCGACTTTTGGCCTTGGTTTTCCTTTGACTTCAACCGCTGCATTTGCATATTCGCTACTTTTATCCATTGGTTCGCTCTCCTTCGTTTACTGCTCGCATTCCGTTTCCACTTCTTTTTGGCTAGCGCACTTTTCCGCTTCCACATGTCTGCTTGGCTTCCGTTGCGATTGCCATGCGATTTCGACGCCCGCCAAGACTGCTGGCAACTTAAATTACAAAAGACTGCTGGGTACTTATCTATATGTGATTTGGGTTTGGCTACGCTCGTTTGGCACCACCCACACAGCACAGTTGCACGCTCAACTCCCCTTCCTTTCTTCATGCACTCGCGACCGCAATACACCTTCCTAGGGTCAGGGTGTTCGAAAGTACTGCTACATTGCTTGCAAGTGCGTTCTTTCGCGATTCGCCTCCTGCGATCTACTACTTCGCGATGTTTTTCTGAGCAGTCGCGGCAATGTCTGTTCACCCCTCTATATTTCGCCCATCTACGACAGTACGGACAAATTTGCAGGCTGCCTTGACGCCTTGCTCTAGACTTCAAAGCGCACTCGCGGCATCCACAGCCTTTCCGGTAGTGGGAATTCGCGATTAGTTGGAAAGGTCCACACACCCTGCAAATCAGAGTGATTGAACTACTCGTGCCTGACCATTCAGCAAGTGAATAATCGTAGCGATTTCCGTGGATGTTCTTTGACGCGAGAATAAATGATTCGGTATCATTTACGGCAGCCATGACGTTCCTTGCTCGAACGGACTGGTTAGATGCTGGTGCGAACGGTAATTCGCACCGGTGTCGTCTTTTGTATCACAGAAGACGGCTGCGTCAACCTTCTACGTTTCCTCCCGCCTAAGCATACCGATAAAGCCTATTCCATTCCTTCTGCCGATCGCTGCACCCGCAAGGCATTCCTATCCTGCTGGCCACTCGCTTGAATACTTCACCACCGACCGTTGCTGCATAGCGTTGCACGGTATCGCCTACGCCTTCGTCAGCAGGGCTTCGAAATCGCTTGACAATACGAGCCCACTTGGGCCAGGGGATTTCTTGCGGTTCTACATCCCAAGGGTCTATTTTGCCGCAGCCTGGGCAGCGTGAAGGTAAGACGGCTCGAGTGTGGATTGGATGCGAGCATTCCTTGCAGTAGAACGTCTGGAGCATCAAACGACCTCGACTGACAGTGAGTTAATCACAACATCGAAATGGGCTGGGCTGTCCGATTGAAGGGCTAACTGCGGCGTCAGCGTGTCACCTGAAGTCAGGCATCCATTAGCGGTAGTCCCGTTACCAGATATGGAAGAAGTAATATTGAATCCTTGACTGTACGAACCACCACCAATCTGCACTGGAGGGCCGAATGCTGGATACTCGACAGTTTGGTATTGCATAAGCACATTTACGCCATACTGATTCAAGGAGTAGGTTGGAATTGGCAGCTCAAGAGTTAGCGAATAACTGTTGATATACGTTGAAAGATTGACATCAGGAGCGCTTTCTGCCCCCTCAGCCTCCACAACGATGATATCGGAACATTGTTCAGTCCCCTCAAGAGACTCCCCAGGTAACGTTAAAACATATGACGCGCTGAGATTGCCAGGCAGTGGCGTAGTATGGGGGCTCACGTTTGCAGGAGTTAATGCAATATCGACACGAAATGAGGAATTAGACTGAAGGGTGCCACCCGAGTCTAAGCACGCACAGTCAGGCGTGATGCACTCACAACTATCAGACGTGCATCCACCCGGATTATTACGTTTGAACATTTAGCACGCCTCGACGATGACGACTCGCAATCCAGCCTGATTGAAGCCATACACCAACCTCTTGTTGCCCTGAACTGCTGTTGTACTTGGGTTGTAAATCGTGGCCGATCCATTGTTTGACAGTACACCCGATGAATTCGAGTCAACCAACGTGCATGTGGCGGACCCCATAGTCGCGCCAGAGTGAGCGGGGATACCACCACTAGGTGACACCGCATGATAGAGGGCGTTGCTGGAATCGCCTCCGCCGGTTTGCATTACTTTCAAGACATCATCGGCTACATCATCGGCCCCAAGTGCAGCAAAGATGCCGCCATCGACCTGGGCTAAATACCATTGCCCTGATACTGGTGCCCAACGCTCGCCTGCCGTGATTGCACCGGAGTCTTTGTAGCCTCGCAGGATTGGGCCTAGTTGAGCGGTCCCGAAATCATTGTCAGCAACTTCCCGCGGGCCATTAAACACGTACCAACCACTTGTACCATCAGCGTCATCGGGCTTGTCGACAACTAGCAGATTGTCGCTACCAACTTCTTCAGTCCCGGTGACCTGCATGCAGCCGTATGCTGGGATTGTTTCGCCGGAATCATTGCGAAATGGTGCCGGTGTCGGCATCGTAGGCGAAACCTGAGGCATTCCCGCACCTGACGCAGTGAGCTTGCCTGCTTGATAGTCGCGAGCGACGTTTTGCAGGATGCGTAGGAAGTCAGGCGAAAGTACAGTCAGATCGGCCAAGGCTTACCCTCGAGTGTCTAGCAACACGCGGATCTCAGGAATGACGCCGGTTACCGCAGTGCCCGTAGCTGCATCGTTGACAAGAAAGGTCACGACAACATCGAGCACATCACCGGGATTCAGCGAGGTTGACGTAATGGCAAAGTCGAGATTGGCGAGTGTCAAACTATTCGCACTCTGGGCTGCTGTCGTGCAAAGGTCTGAACCAACGTTACCGTCGGAATCGGAAGCGTAGCACTCGACATCGATAGTAGCCGCAGCATCGGCAACAGTCGTTTCCATGCCTGCTCGAACTTGCACGCTGACAGTTTCGCCCGCGTCAAAATTGGGAGGCAAGACAAACGAAAACCCGACTTTCCGCGATGTTGATCCGGCTGCTTTCAGATCGCCAGTTTCAAGCGTTGGAAAATCGGTTCCGAACGTACCAGTTACAAGGCCTAAATCGTCGTTGGCTGCACTTGATGGAATCAGCGTTGTGCGAGCATCCCAAGTTCGATAGCTTTCGACCGGAACGACATGCTTTGCGTTTGTTCGCTGAGCCAGCTTGCTCGTGGCTATGGCTGCGTTGCCGGCAATGTCGGCATTCGTGAACGATTCACCCGGAACTGTCAGCGTTACGTTTTTGATTTGTCCCATTAAAGCAGTCCTAGGCTCGTGTAATTTAGTAGATATTGCTTGACCGGACGCTCACACCAGAACGCCTCGGCAGTGTCCTCCAATGCCGACCCGTCCGCAGCAATGAGAATTGGCTTATTGACTGGCTCTTTGTTCCGGTCGACGGCGCGGTGGATTCCAGAAGGACGATAGCCACTGCCAGCGTTCGTGATCGTTACGCCGATAATCTGCCCGTCCGTTTGTGCCGATACACCGACCTGCGCAGTCGCTGCCGCACCAGAACCGCTGCCACTGGTGAACGTGACTGTGGGAGGGCTGTGATAGTCTCGACCTGGATTTGTGATTGATACCCCGACGACGTTGCCGCTGGAATTGATGCGAGCGTAGCCCGCTGCTCCAACACCACCCCCACCAGAGAACGTAACTTTCGTTTCGTCGCGCACGTACAATCCCTCGTTGCGATAGCGAGCCCACCAAGCCCGCGCGGGAATCGTGCGATACGGAATGCGAAAATCGATAGTTGCCGAAAT
>CAKZKU010000048.1 GCA_937124545.1 uncultured Microbacteriaceae bacterium
GCTTTTGCCGCTATCTCGTCGCGAATCTCTCGACTCATCGCAGTTCGAACCGACTTCGACGTGGCGTTGACTGCCGCCGACGCTTCAACTGGCAGTTTCTTGCCTGCTCTCCTAACCGCCTCGGCCAGTCGTTCTAGTTGTTTATTTGGAATTTCAAAAGTCAGCATCAACCGCGCGCCGTGTACGGGTTGTCTTCGTCAGTCCGAAACGTAATAGCAATTGGAACGTTGACCCCGTCAAAATTTTCACTCTCCAAATTTTCTTGTGCTTCAAATTGAGCATCGATCGCCAGCCCTCCAAACGTCTGCCACGGTTGTGCATCACTGCTCGTTGCCATTGCGATAATTGCATCCGCGGCCATGGTGCTGATTAGTTCATCGGCGGATTCTGTCGCTGTTTCACTTTGCACGATGTGACAGTGGACGTTGAATCTTTGGACCCAGGCCGTTGCCGGGGGGTTACCTGGCTGACTCAATTCTGGAACACGTTCTAAGTCACTAAACGCGAGAACGACTTGGCGATTCTGCACCTTATAGCCGCCTTTTACAGTTGCTCGAACAACTTCGGTCACGTTTGTAATGTTCCCGAGCCGTGTTTCAAGCTCGGTAGCGATTTGTTCGACCACTGTTGTGGGCACTACTGCACCATTACCCGTACAAAGCCATTGCTGTCGTCGATCAGTCGCACAATGGAGAACGTCGCTGCCGACTCGCCAACACGACGTGGGATGTCTATCTGATCTCCCCCTGTATCTAGCTCATCTGCCGCAATCCCTTTTGCCGTATCGTTATGAGCTCGAATCACAAAGGTCTCAATCGGTACCTCGCCAACCTCTGATTGCACGTCAAAACCCAAACGCTCAACCATCACCGAAATACTTCGCGTACCTCCCGAGAACGGACGATACGTTGCTGGTTCGCCATATTCACGAATCAGATTGTCAGTCACGTTTTTTCGGAATCGTGTTGCAAATCGCGTGGTCACTGAGTGGTCACCATGTCAATGCTTGTAGCGCTTCCTGCGTTAGCAACCCGTCCGCGCAGGTAGTAAGTTCCCAGTATGTTGACGTTTATTACCCCTGGTGCATCCAAGTTGCCATCGAGCCCAACTGGCACGAACTTGCCAGATGTGTTCGTCGCATACGCTTCCACCGAAGCAACGGCCCCGTCGAAGACGCTATCTTCTGGGACAAACACCGAACAGGGGCCAGTGTGACTAGACCCCGATCCAACGCCATTCGATGTTTGCCCTGAGAGCAATGTCGCCATTTCTGCTTACCTCACCTTCTAGTTGCCTAGACCTGACTCTCAGGCAATTAGGTTGTGATATTGCTCAGCAAGTGGCCCGCTTCGGGATACAAAACGATTTCATCAACGTCGTGGCGGACGCGAACGATATCAGACCGAACACTTTCGTCTCGATAGCTTTCGACCGTGCCGCCAATCGTGGAACCATCAGCGCCCCAATGGAACGTTCGGCCAATACAAGGCTCCCGGAAGTCGTTGGAATTTGCGACTTTGCAAACCATTGCGTACTCGCCAGACCATAGCTGTCCGATCGACGCCGACTGACCTTCGTTTGCTGTGTTTTCCGAACCACCGGCAACAATGATGTGTTCTAAATCGAACGCTTGAGCAAGTTGCTGAACCGAAATCAACCCTTGCAATTCACTTGACCCTGCACCGTTGCTACTCACCCGATCGCGAATCTGGTCGCACACTCGCAAGTTGCGGAACACTTTGCGATTGACGATCAAAGCATTTGCCCACAACCCGCTGTTGTCGTAGATCGCCTGGACTGCTGCTTCCACGTTATCGATGGGAACTGCGTTGGCTGCGTCATCCCATTCGTGCGTGATAGCCGTTGTAAGACTGCCGCCGGTCCATGTCGTGGTGTTGAACACTGCGTCGGCGACCCGCTTTTCTGCGTTTCGCATAACGTCAGCCATTGCTCGTTGCCCCGAAACCACCTCGGCGTCGAAGTACTCCGCGTACATTTCGGCTTCGCGGTCATCGACTGGCTCTTCCGCTCCATGCTCCTCGCAAGCATAGGCTGCATCATCAAACGTGAATTCGCTGCGGCTGTAGCCACCACCGGGAGCTCGCTTTGTCTCGCGTTTCTTTAGCAGTTGCTCCAGCGGGATTTTGCCAAAGTTGCCAGATTGCTTCTGGACCTCGACAACTGGGAAAACTTTCGTAGAGACATACCCGGCCATGTCCATGGCCAAGTCGAACTCCATAAAAGATTCGGCAATATCGGGCCGTTGGGTTGCCAGACTCGTACTTGGGCTAGGCATTGCATACTCTTTTCCCCCGATGCAACGCTACGAACAAATTGTAAAAACAGACGGGCTTCGGTGGCCACCTCCACCCGCCTGGCATCGGGTTGATTAGGAAACAGCCGTTTCACCAACGAGTGGCATGATTTCGATAATGTCGCCGTCAGCCGCTGCCGCTTCTAGCGCGATTCCAAGCGGAAACGCAGTAGACGCCGACACGCTCACCTTTCCACTGGCTGCGGAATACACAATTGCATCCGCTGCGATTGCTGCTGCCGCGACAACTTTAGTTGTCCCTTGCTTGCTGTGGAGCGCTACAGAAACGGTATCGCCAATCGCGCCTTGGCGCGTCGCGTAGCCAATGCCACGTTCGGTGATGCCGCAAAGCTCACCAGCAGCATTAGTTCGCAAAAACTGGCCAACAGCTTCCGTCAAAGTGACTGACTTGTATCCGGTGTCGTTGAACTGAGACATGATTTCTCGCTTTCGGTTGTGCCTTGTGTGTGTGGTGTGTGTGCGACGGTTGCTAGTCGGTTAGTTGGCCGGAACTGGATTGACTTCTGACAAATACGCTTCCCGCAAGCCTGGGTGCGAACGATTGACCGCCTGGACTGCCTTGTGCTTGGGCTGGCCTGCCGCTACAAGCCGATCAACCTCAGAGCGCCATTTGGCCGTAGCAGATTCGCCGCTACTTGCTGCAACTTGCTGTACTGGTTCTCTCAGTCCTGGGCGCTTCGCTCTTGCTTCTGCCTTGGCTTTTTCTTCTTCTTCCATTGCTTTGGCCTTAGCCTCAGCGTCTTCCTTTTCTTCCTCCATGGCCTTAACCTGAGCCTTGAGCTTTTCGTTTTCAGCCTCCAGCTCTTCCATGGCCTTCATTTGCTCTTCCGAATACTCAGCCGTAACCTGAGCAATCGGCAACGAACGCTCGAGACACTTGAGGACAAAATCACTGCTTGCTTTAGGGCAAGCAGATTTGATGTCGTTTAAGCTTGCTGCAACTGGTTGCTCTGACATTTCAGGGGACTCCTTAGAATGCGATTTTTCTTGTTTGGCTCCGCTTCTACTCAGCGAAGCAAATACGCCATGCGGCAAACGACTAACATGCAACGAAGCGACCGCAGACGCCCGCTCGTGTTTCAAAACCCGATCGACTAGCCCCGCCTCCAATGCTTCCTCAGCATTAAAAAACGTCTCGGCTTTCATTAGCTGGGCAATCTCGTCAGCGGACTTTCCGGTTCGCTTGGAATACGCCTCAATCATCTTGCCCTTGAGATTCGCCAGCAGCTTGGCTCGACTGGCATGCTCTTCATCGTCCCCGGCTTCCGTGGATGCCATCGGGTTGTGAATCATGAAATAGCCGTTGGGCGTGATCTCTACTTCGTCGCAGGCCAAGGCGATAAACGAAGCAATGGAGAATGCTGCCGATTGAACAACAGCCTTTGTCTTACCCGGATACGCTTGCAGGTCGTCGTACATAGCAAAGCCATCGAAGACACTGCCACCATCACTATCAATCCTGAGTTCCAGCATTTCGCTAGAGTCAGCATCAGCAAGCATCTGCCGAAACACATCCTTGGTCATTCCGCTTTCCGGGCCGATGTCAGCAATCGCAATTACGTTACTAGACATTCTCAGATTCCTCCTTGACCTGCGACGTTTGCAACTCGACAACGTTCGGGTCTTGCATAGTCATCTGAATGCCGCTGGGCATCGGAAGGCTAATCAACTCGCGCCAATGAACAGCAGGGCCTTCCTTGCGCTTCTTATTAATGCGGTCGGCACGCTTCATAGCTTGCTCGATAGCCAAGGCGTTGTCTTCAATTGTGTCTTCTGCGACTTCCTCCCAAGCACCGCCCCGCTCAGCATGCAGTCGCCTTGGGCTTGTCAGCGCATTCTGCAACCGCAGTGCGTCACCCTGAGCGTCACCTACTGGGTCGATATAGCCCCAGCGCGGCGCGTTCCACTTATGATCCAAAATGTTTTTGCCTGCTGACTTGCGCTTTACTGCTGCCGCTCGCAGCGCCGCATCCTCGCTCATCCACTGCCGTACTTTCCAGTGATAAACTGGACTGTGGAGACGGTTAATGAGATTTCGCTGCTGAGCACGAAAGCCTTTGCGAGCCTCGTCGACAGCGCCTCGCCATCCAGAAAAGTTCGTCTCGCTGCCATCCATCAAGACCAAGCACAGCGGCAATCCCAGATTCACGCCGATGATCTGCAACGTTAGATTGACATGCGAAAAGTATTCGTTGTTTGGTACGTTAGGAGAAAACCCTTGCAGCTCTTCGCCAAGCTCGCCTACGATTTCCATCCCCGGTGCAATATTTTCCACATATCGCGTGCCACTATTGCTAGTCGTTTCTGTCGTCGACGAACCGTAACCAGGCGTTGTCGTTGGTAAATCCGGATTCCGCGCAGTCTTCTTGCGAAAAATTGCAAAGCAACTGACGACCTGCTGCTGCACCAACTTGGCAAATTGAATGTCCTCAAACATTCCAGTTACCGCAAAGATGGGAGCAAAGGCAGTTACGCCTCGCGTCTGACTCACCCGTTTAGGCGTATAGATATGAAACAACTGCCTCACACCGGTGCGATCGTAAACCGGGATTGGAGTCGATGGCGACCCACCAATTGACCGCCACGCCTCAATAGGCTCTTGGGCCACCCAGTAATTGACCCGCTGGCCAGTCGAGCTTTTTTCAACTCCGAGCACCGTATTTTCACGCGGACCGCCGCGAACTGCATGGGATTCGATAAGTTGCAAGCAACCATCCCACAAGCCAGCAGCACAAATGTCGCCGTCGACTAATTGGGCACGGCAAGCATGGCGCTCAATATCGTGCCAAGTCATTTCCCCGGTTAAATCACATTCCGCGGATGTGGCACCCCATTCATTCCATCGAGCCTGCAAATCCTCGTTGAGCTTTTTGTCACCCGTCTTAGGGTCTAAAACAAAGCCGTCTTGCACGATGTTTGCTGTGGCCCTGTCTACAATTTGGCCGACAATTGCATCGTTCCTGTCCATATCGCGCGCTTTTTCAATGTCGCGATAGTAGGCCCACTCATTGCGATAGTGGTAATCGGCTCCCGATCCATTGCTTGCCAACCCAGTACGCTCACGCACAAACCTGCTTGGCTTGCTCATGTCGTAGTCTGCCCGAGGCTCAGGCTGGCGCTTGGCAATAGCGTAAGCCTTACGAGCGCGCTCTAAGTCTTGCGAAATCACCGGAAATCTCCCGAAACTGAGAGGAACCGGACGCTCGATTGGGCCGCGCTCGCCACTGTGCGATTCGATCGCACATAGGCTCGTGCAAACTCCAGTTCTTTCCGAACCATGTCGGGGCTGTATCCGAGAGAACTGCCTTGGTCGGTTTGCGTCGATGGCAACGCCAAGAATCGACGTGCAGCAGTGATGTAGCTTTTCGCTCGCGAGACGCTTTCCTGTTCCTCAAAATCGGAATAGGCATTGAGGGCGTCTAAAATTTGCTCAAGTGTGGCCGCACCCGAAACAATTGAGGACCCTGATTCACTCGCGACTCGCGTGTGGCGGTCAAAGTTCGGGACAATTACCTGAATGTTGGACGAAGACGATTCGGGATAAAAGTCGAGCGTGTCGCCATTAGTTTCTGACTGAGAGATAGAAAACAGGTAGTACCCGTCTTCTGTTTCAGCGGGGTTTACGTCTGCAAGAGCAGCGGCCGATCCGCCATCAATCGCAACCTTGCACGTAATATTTGCAGCGTCACCCGTTACCGGTGCACTGGTCACCGTATTGAATGCAAAGACTCGTAGCGTCTGGCCCGCTGTGTTCTTGAACATGCTGCCATATTACGACACCATGCTGCAAAAGTCTTAAACAACTAGACCAACCGGGGTTTCCGTTTTTCCGCTGCCTACCCGAGCTTCTCAGCTACTGACTCTACAATAAACATTGCTACATTCTGCACCGCGTTACCACACGGCTTGCCGTTACGCAGAGTTACACCCTCATGGTCTAGCCCTCGTGAAATACGCTTGACTGCCACTTTGTTGTTTCGCCCAACTAGCTTTGCGTCCATTCGATCTGGAATGTGAGCTTGCCCAAGGTCACCGGTGAACACCGGAACGCGAATCTCAACCCATTGCACCTGCGGTTTTGCATCCCCTGCAACTTTCGCAACTTCGGATTCCTGAACGACCACTTCGTCGTGTTGCGGCTCCGGTTGGATGCTTGGTAGTCCCGCTGCTTTCTTTTTTGCCATGTCCCTACCCTATCTTTGAGTGACTAAGAAAGGGCGTCCGCCATTCGTAAACCGCGACGCCCGTTCTTCTACCGATGCTTGTTTCGATGCTGGAGGTGGTGCTGCTTCCCGCTGCACTAGACGAATGCCAACACAGCCAGCCGCAGCGCAAGCTAATGCCGCGGCATCGAGCCAGTGATTGTTGTACTTATCCTTTACTACCCACTCAGCCTTAAAGCCTTTAGTGGGCAATGGGATATGCTCTAGCCGTTCTGCGACTTGAGATTTCGCAAACTTTGTGTGGAACTTTACATCGCCTTGGGGTGGATCAAACACGGCCATAGAACCTCGTGTGCGGACGTTTTGCGTCTCCCAAACTGGCAAAACCCATCGTTCTTGCAGCCAGTTCTTCCAGTATTCTGTGTTGACGTTGTACAGCCAAAATTCTCGGCGAAACTCATCGTATTGACGCGACGCATAAGCTTGCAAAAACGGTTGCTTGTCGTCGGAAGGAGCGGGAACGCGAAAAGTTCTATTGCGACCCCCGCCACCCTTTGCGGGAAAATAGCCTTCAATTCTACGGCAAGCCTCGTTCACTGCATTGTCTTTGTAGCCATCATCAACCAAGGTCAACAAAGGTGGTTGTGACTCTTCGCTTTGTTCCGAGAACTGCTCTAGTGCTGTAATGATAGCTTGCTCAACAGCAGAGTCTCCTGACTGCTTATCTAAGCCCGCGGTATGAAACTGTCCATAGTCGGTAATCCAACCTGTAGCGTTGCTGTCCCATGAAATCTTGACAAACCAACAAACATATTTCCCGATGTCGATCCCCATCGTTGTGCAAGTTGCTTCATCAGGAACCACGCTTTGCTCAATCCCGCTCAATGCACTAGCTACCTTGGCAGGCGACAGCTCCAGCGTTTCAATCTTCTCTTCTTCAGGGGGCTTGTTTTGTTTTTCCGTACAAAACGCTTCGAAGCTCGTGTCTGCGATGTCGTTAAAAATGACTTGCCAAGCTGAGTGAAGCAATGGCGTTCCGTCTGGGAGCGTTTCCGTTTCGAAGTGCTCACTATTCAGAACCCCTCCAGCTTCGAGCTTGCTGCAATTGTCTAAATAAAACTTAGTCGCGCTCGATCCATGCCGATCACCATTTCTTTGGTCTTGCTGACGCAGTGCAATGTATTCGTACCAAAGTCCTTCTCCGTCTTGACCGTTTGTGTTCCACTCATCAGGCCACGACTCAACCCATCCGAAACATTTGCCTAGCCACGCTGGCTTTTCGTGAACAAACTTATACGACAAGCAGAAATTATTTTGAATTGTCGTGATCATGACTTGAGCCAGTTTTTTCCCGTGACCTGCCAAGCCATTTACGTCTTGGTCTACCGCCTTGATTCGGTCGCGAATCTGCGCATCACTTTTCGCGCTTTCGCGCGTCTCTGGGTCATCGATTGGTACAAAATCAGGGCGGTCACCTTTGCGATTGATTCCACGAATTGCAGCATCGAGCCCGCGATACTCCATCCGCACGCCACCATAATCGATTGGCCCCCGGTGCTTTTCTGGGATATCAGGCAAGCGAAGCATTTTCTGCTTCCAGACTAAATGCGTTAGCTTCCCATTCACATGCTGACGTGCAGCGCTTTGTGGAGCACCATTTAGAGCCCGAACTGGCTCGGAAACCTCGGGAAAGTCAGCATAAATCAAATCGTTGTTCGCTACCTTGTCGCGAAAATCCTCGTACAGTTCCTCAGCGTGTTCCGTCGTTTGACATACTGGAACAGGAAAACGAATTAGCCCCGCAAATATCAAGTACGCAATCATTCCTTTTACAACTTCGCTTTTCCCGAAACCCCTCGGGGCTGCTACAGATTGCTTGCCTCCATAACGTGCGACTTCGACCAGAGCCTCGATAATTTCGCGATGAATCTTTTCAAATGGCCTCGGGTACTTGTCTGCAAAGTATGTCTTCAAAAAAAGTTCAGGGTCTGCAATCGCGCGTTCGCGCCTTTGTGGGTCTACACAATCAGGTATCCAGATTCTCGCCGATTCTGCTCTTTTGAGCTTCTTACGGAAAGCATCCCGATCCTGCTCACTCCACGAAACTCGGTTCTTCTCGAGCTTCTCGATTCTCCTCAGCGATGCGTTCAATATCGTCCAGCCTCCTTCGGATCTCAGTCTGTTCTGCCAGAGGCAAAATTTGCGATAAGATCGCTTTACAGGCTGCAATACGGTCCGAATCCTTTTCTGCCGTTGTCGCTAGGACTTGTAGTTCCCGAATTGCATCCGATGCCGCCCCCAAGCCTTGCGCTGCAATGGCTTCCGTCTTTTCCGTTCGCAGCGTATGAACTTTGGCCTTAAACTCTGTTGTTGCACTGATTTTGTACGCAGCATTTTCACTTAACCCGATGTCCGCAGCCGCATCTCGGATCGCGTACCCAACTGACACTAGCTCTGCCAGATTCGCCAAATCCTCTGCCTTACTCACTTCCTTTTACTCCCGTTCCCAATCTCCGTAGGATTCGTGTCGTCGATCGGTTCGCCCTATGCGATTGAGTTTTGCAGGATGCCGTTGGTTGCGCTAAAGTCGAGCAAAAGCGATTCGCCATCAGCAATTGTCAAATCACTGCCGTAGTCGAGATAGCCGATAAGCTCATCATTCGTTGCAGTGTCGTTGTAGACCACCGCGTAACGAAACGCTGCAATTGATCCACCGGATGCCGTGAGCGTCAGGTCGTTGATAATCGCTTTATACAAACCGCTCGTGTGGGAACTGGCACTCACAGTTAGCACCCGCGACGACGCATTCGTGTAGCTAATCTGCGTAAGGTCGCTTAGCTGACCATCGCTTGATTGCGAGGGGGCGTTCGCAGCAGCACAGAGAGCGACGGTTAGCGTGTCGCTCCCGAGATTGTGCACACCTTCCATCACGTCTTCAACGAACGCATGAAACACGGTAAAAGTTGACGAGGGCATTAGAGCATCATCCTGTAATAATATTGCGAGACGTTTACACCCGACGCATCGGAGTAGACTAGGCTAACCGACTGGCCGGCGAGCTCTAGCGTGGAATGATTTGCGGAAAGTACCCGGCTAGTGAGTAAGCTAGTGGCCTGTCCGGCGAGCTCAATCGCCCCATGATTTGCGGAAAGTACACGCTGGGCAGCGAGTGTCGCTGACTGCCCATCAAGTTCGGTTGCTCCGTGGCTTACTGTCAAAAGCCGTGAAGCCTCTAGCGTTACACCCTGGCCGTCGAGTTCAATTGCTCCTGCTGTGGCTGTGAGCGTGTAAGTTGCTGCACCTGAGTTGTAAGTCAGGTCGACAGATTGCCCTGCAAGCTCAACAGCACCGTGAGTTGCCGTCAGCAATCGCGATGCAGTAAGCGTTGCATCCTGCCCATCAAGCTCAGTCGCCCCATGATTGGCCGTCAAAAGCCGTGAAGCCGACAACGTTGCGTTTTGTCCGTCTAGCTCGGTCGTTCCGTGGGCAACTGCCAGTAATCGACTTGCAGAAAGCGTGACATTTTGCCCATCAAGCTCAGTCGAGCCGTGAGTTGCCGTCAGTGTGTACGTTGGGCCAGACGCGCTGCCGTAGACATCGCCGTATACGCTTCCATAAACACTGCCGTAGACAACCGCCATTTAGGTCACCGTCACGTCTTCGGACGCCGCTGAGGTATCGTTTGTGTGGGTGTGCGATTGGCCAACCCGTATATTGCTGCGATTGCAAACCGAAAATTTCCCGACGCTTTGCCCAACTACGCTTGTGCCGCCAACCGTTCCAGCGGTAAACACAACGTCGTAATCACTTCCGGTCGCGTAAAACGCATCTGTAGTCACAATGGTGACAAGGTGATAATTCGTGCGGCTGTCAAAATCCACGCTCAACGTAACGCCAGCTGTCGACTCGGATACGCCGTTGTCCTTGTAAACCGAAAGCGCTGGCGAACCCGCCAAAGCATCGCTTGTATGGAACTTAATGTAAACCGTTTGGTCTTCTGGAAAGTCGCCGAAGTAACTCATTAGTACACCAAATGATCGGGGTTAATTAGCTTTGCCGAGATTCCACTTCCGCTTGCGCTCTGGACCGCTCCCCGGTCTAAATTGAGACCCGAGCTAGCGTCGAGCGCGTCGCCCACGGGGGCAAAGTAGGTCGCTCGATTTGCAAACGTATCGCTGCCCGATTCTGACAGCACACTGGATGCCGCTGTGGTATTGTCGGTAAACGCCAGAATGAGCCCATTTGCTGGGTAGGCAGTCGCGCAGTCGTTCACCACATTGTCCTCTACGACAGCCGGTCGCGTTGTCGCGTTTAGGTCAATCCCTTGACCGCCCGACCCGCTGAAACCTTGCACTACATTGCTCGCAATGTGCATGTTGAGTGCATCTGCCGCACCACCCCCAACAAGTATCCCTGTTCCGGTTCCGGCATCAGAAAACACTGTATTGTGCGTCACCTCTGTTGCAAAGTTATTTCCAGCCTCACAGTCGATGCCATTCGAACCCCCATCGACTGAAATAATGTTCCGCGTGATCACGCCATAGGCAATCGTCGCAATCGCAGCCGAAAACTGATTGGTTCCGTTTTTCAGGTAGTTGTTAACAACGAAGTTTGGCTCATTCCCCGACCCGTGTATCCCGCGCCCGCCAACGTCATGGACATTGCAACCGCACACTCTGTTGTAACCCTGACTAGCCAGAACAATTCCATCACCTGTAGTGTCGGAAATCTCACAACGAAATGCTCCGCTGTAGCGAGTGAGTGTGAGTACGTCCGCCGAACCGCAGTTGTGCAAATTCAGGTCCACAAAATAGACGCAATCCCCACCTCCAGAGTAAATACCAAACGAACCATTGCCCGAAATCTCACCCACGCCGCCATCATTTTCGGATGATGTGTAGCCACGAAATATTAGCGGGCTCGTGAAACCGGGCGTCCCATACGAAGAACGATCCAGGCTAGCCGTTAGGACTTCAGCCGTACCGGCTTTAATATTGATCTGGTCGCCAGTTGATGCTTTGGTGATTGTGTCGAGCGCGTATTGCAAATCCCCATACGGGTCACCTAGAGTCCCAGTGCCCGAATTCGCTGCAATCGACGGATCTACAAAATAGCTAGCCACGCTCTAACTTAACTCCGCGACGAGTGCCGTTTCAACATTTGCGACTGTCGACGAACCATCAGCCAAGGCTGGCGCGACGATCGAGTCGTACAGCCCATCCCATCTCGCCTGGATAGCCGCCGAGCGATTTTGTTCCGTGGTAGCTGACTGATGCGCTGTCCTGCATGCTGCCACGTCACTGGCCGTGATTCCGTCAAACAACCGCCCGCCCGTGATGGCATTCACAGCAACATCGACTTGCGCCGCGGTTGCCGTATAGGGCGATGGCAGGTTAGGGGCAATCGTCTTGACCGCCTCTTGCACCAGATACAGCATCTGTGCTGACTGTTCGTCCTCTGCACTACTTAGGACTCGCCCCTCAACTTGCAAGTACGAAATCAATAGCCCCATCGCTTGGTTGATACCGCTGTCTGTTGCTCGCAGGTCAATTAGCGGTCCTTGCCAATCCTGGCTGTTTCCCATAGTCATCACTGGAAACACTGCTGTGAGAAGAAAGTGAATCGACTTCCTCTGCTCGGAACCACTGCCTGTAATCGGGATATTCCGGCGCGTCAGACGTGAAGCCTCGATGGCCGTAGCTATCGCTGCGTCACTAGCAAGCGACTCCCTGGGCTGCACATGCTTCACGTAGTCTATGTCGAATGGCATTACTGTAACCCTTCCACTGGCCCTAGGATTTTGACATCGTACCCGGTTCCGATTCGCCAGCTCCCCGGCGGAATGTCGCAGTTCTTG
>CAKZKU010000049.1 GCA_937124545.1 uncultured Microbacteriaceae bacterium
TTTTCGGAAATGAAGCTGGCGACGTAGGCCTTGGTTCCATCCGGCGAGACAGCCACACCGAGTGGGAGATCGCCGACCGTGATGGTCGCCGTGACGGTACTGGTGCTGGTGTCGATCACCCTGACGTCGTTGGTGGATCTATTGGTGACGTAGGCCTTGGTTCCATCCGGCGAGAAAGCCACACCCCATGGATCGGTCCCGACCGTGATGGTCGCCGTCACGTCGTACGGCGCCGCCCACGCTGGCGTGGTCGGCGCGATAGCCGTAAACCCCACGAACACACTCAACACCAGGGCGACAGCAAGACGACGGATAACCACAAGATTGGGAAGGAACAACATAACAGTGAGCCCTTTCAGAGGGGGCTCGTTAAGAAATGTCCTGTGCCAACGTCACAAACCCGAGTGACCCGAGCGTAACATTCTCGACGGTTAGCAACGAGGGGTGGCTCTGACTCCCCTTTTCTAGGTATCCCGCAGGTCAGCCATTAAGTCAGCCCAAACACTGGCATACGCAAGAACACGGTGACACACCCAGACCCCGAGAAGGACCAGTAGATTAGGGAAAACCGCGTGAGTTAGCGGGTGTGAAAAGAACTACGGATACCATGGGGGGTATGCCAAATCCTGCGAAGCGTGGTTGACTTGGGGATGTTGTCGCTCCGAGTTGGACAGGTTGGGCTCGCGTGCTTGTGCGCACTCGCGGCAGGTTTACTTTCCTCATGCGCAACAACATTGCCTCTAGAGGACTCGGAAATTGCCACCGTCGATCGAATCGCTGATCCAGGCGGAGGGTTCGAAGAGGTTCCTCTCTGGGAGGATCCTGGAATTGACGTCTATGTTGCAGACGATCTGCCTCCCGAACTTGGTGAAATCATTCAAGAAACATTGGAAGTGGCTTCCGAAGAGTGGGGACTCTATTGGCCCGTGGAATATTGGATTCTTGGAGTCAACGAGGCTGCTGGTATGCAACTTGTGACCAAATTTTGTGAACGCAGGGAAGAACTTGCGCAATGGAATTTTGACGACTGCATGGAACGTGAAGCCGGTTCTGAGCAACATTCGATGATTGAGTACCAACAGTTGGGCGCGGAGGCACTCGATGCAGGCGAGCCATTCGGAACCGCTGGTTGGAATGGTGCTCCTGACTGGGGCATTCATAGGTTTGCTTCAACGCAACCGTGGGGGTTAACGGGCAACATGGGTATTCCAGGCGATGAAGACCTCAAAACCTTGCTGCATGAGTACTGGCACGCTGTTCAAAACTCGTTCATTCCGACCTTGGACCATGGCGTCAGAGATGACCTCATGGGGCCAGTTTGGTTTGTGGAGGGGTCGGCTGAATACATGGCTCAGTATGGCCACAGGAAGCTGGCGTCGGAGGGGCGGCTGCCAAGCGTTCCTGAGGGAGACTGGCCGTTCACCTTTGAATCTCAGATGGAGAACAAACTGGTCACCGTAGATGAAGCTTTTTCTGGAGAGTGTGAGGGGAGAGATCTTGTGTCGATAGAGTCTTACGAAGATCCTTGCTCTTATTTGGGTTACGAGCTCGGAGCTTGGGCTATTGCATATCTGGCGTATTTAAGTGGGCCAGATATCTTGCTTGAAGAATTTCATCCGATTGTCGCGGACCTCGGCTGGCGCGAAGCTTTTGAAGAAGTTGCTGGCAACTCCTTGGAGGACTTTAGTGCTGAATTTATGTTGTTCATGGATCAATCAACTGAGGAGAGACTGGAGATCCTCAACGTAGAGTAGGTGAGCCATGTAGTCAGCCCAACTCCTGAAACTATCTGACCCACCCAGGGTCACATAGAATCCCCACACGACGCTATATTCGAGGAAAACCGCGTGAGTTAGCGGGTGTGAAAAGAACTACGGATCAGTTGGTTGGAGGTCCGAGGCCCCCAAGTCTGCTGACTACTTGATGACGGGGATGTTCGCCCCGATGCTGGTGAATTGCCCAACTCCTCCGATGGTGACTTGGGACGTGAGTTGCAGGGTTGACCCGTTCACATGGGTTCCCACCATTTGCACGTGATAAACCCCCGGTGCGAGAGCGGGGAGTCGTGTCATCGAAGAGAAAGAACCATCAGCGTCGATGGTGCCTTCTGCCAAGGTGGTGATCGTGGGGGTGACGTTAGAAACACCCGTGACGGTCAGCAGGTACGTGGAAGTGACCGCGACACGGTCAGCACCGTAATAGACGGGTGCTTCTGACGCACTCCTGCCGACAGGCCCGGCGACGGTGAGGAAAATCCCTGGAACACCAGCATCAGGGCTGGCCAAACTGCTTCCCGCTGAACCCGAAGACTCGCTAGCTTCAGCAGCGAACAAGAAAGTAGCTGAGAAAGCTCCTGACACGATTTTCCCGTCGGATGACACGGCAACTCCCTGTGAGGCATTGCCGGAAGTCTCCGTTAGCTGAGTGAGGCTCGAAGCTGAAACAGTTTGACCGATGAAATCTCCACCCGAAGGAGAGAAAACATAAATCGCGGAGCCATAAAGCACTGCAAATACATTTCCTGCAGAATCAGTGTCAATTCCCGCGGCGCGACCGAACACACCACTAAAACCAGTGAGCTCAGTCGCAGTAAACGCAGTGATTGATTGACCGAAAAAAGTGCCCGATGATTTTGAGTAAATCCAAACCCCTTGATTCCCCCAACCATCTGAATAAAGAAGGTTGCCCGAACCGTCAAACGCGATATCCCAAACCCAGGATCCGGAGGCCATGGTGTAGGTGGCTTCCGTGTTGGCGGTCACGGACTGGTTGAACAAGGTGGTTGTACTTATGGGCAAGACACCAACGGATGAAGCGCTCGGATACACACCCCAAAGATTGCCGTCAGCATCAAATTCCAATGGGCCACTCAGGCTTGATGCTGTGGCAATCTGTGTCGGAGAGTTAGCCGAAACGCTGACCCCAAAAACTGTCCTTGTTGAGCTTGTCAGCGCATAGACTCCTCCATCTGAAAGCGAATAGAGAACATCGTCATTTGAATCAACTGCAACCCCTCGAATCGCAGATGTCGACACGAGAAGTTTTTCCTGCCCGGCAACCACCGCTTGACCGAATAGCGTTCCTGAAACCTCGGGGATCACAACTAAGCCAAGATTGCCGGACACATCGTTTTTTTCCGATGCAATGAAGAGGTTTCCAGAGGAATCAAAATCAATACCGAGAGGATATTCAGCGGTAGAAATAGTGGAGACGGTTGACGAGGCTTGAGCGCTCGGGGGGACCCCGACAGCCAATAGCACTCCCGCGAGTCCACTAGAGACGATGGCAACAACAACCCGCCGGATGACCACACCATGGGGAAGCAACGTCATGACAGTGAGCCCTTCGATAGGGGGCTCATTAAGAAATGTTCCGTGCCGACGTCACAAACCCAAGTTTCCTGAGCGTAACAGTCTCAACCGTGAGGAACGAGGGGTGGCTATGACTCCCCTCTTCTGGGTATCCCGCAGGTCAGCCA
>CAKZKU010000050.1 GCA_937124545.1 uncultured Microbacteriaceae bacterium
AAGAGCTCGATGTTGCCACCGAGTGTCCCTGTAAACACAGCGAACAGCGCACCATAGACCGCAAAATGCGTGTCACGCGAGCCGCGTAATTCCCATGTTTTCATGGCAATAATCTGCGAAAGAAATGCAGAAAACACAGACGATGTGGTGAATTCTTCAAACTGATAGATCACGCCTAGACCGACCAGAAAGCCCACTAAAAAAAGTCCAAAGAATGGCCATCTAGCCTTCGGTAACTTAAAGCCCGCAAGCAAGACGACAACGCAGAACAAGCCGTTAGCCAGGCTCTGATTCACAAAAACTGCCGGCAAAATGAGAAGTCCCACAGCAATCCGAGTAATTAGCCGTTGCTGGTCATCCAGCGGCTGCACGGTCGCCAAGTGCGACCGAAATATCCAACCGGCCTGACCAATCAGCCTACGCATCGGCGAGCGCCTTCAAGCTCTCGTCGAAATGACGTCGTCCTGCTGATTCGGACAGGGTGACACCCGGTAGTTCAAGACTCCAACGGGCTCCACTGTCATAGGCCTCGAGGACTTCCCATGTCAGATAAGACAACATCAATTCAAATGAAACAGTCGCATACGTTCGGTAAGTCACACGATGGGCAGTGGTTCGTCCTTTTGGGTCAATCACGACAGGCGAGCTCAGTGATTTCGTTTTCTTCCATGAAATCGATGCCATTCGATCACCTGTTCGATACTCTCGGACAGCTAATTCATGAAGGCCTTGGGCAGACTTGGCACCCAATTGCTGACTTGGCTTTTTTGGCTCGGGGTACACCACCATACGAACACGGGGATACCACCGGGTTTTCAAGATGGCCCATCCAAACGGAAACAAGCTCCCCAATTCGATTGGACAAACCTCTCGGACCCCTCTTCGATCCGTTCCCACGGGAAGCTCAATTACTTGAAGGCTCGCGCCACAATCGATAACAGTCTGAGACACTGATGACGCCAACTGAATCTTTTGCTTCTCGAAATCAGACGTCATCTCGATTGATAAGCTTGCGTCTTGGCCCTCGGCAGCAAACACATCACTCGCCGCACGTAATCGAATCCCATGAAAGTTTTGCCCGACAAACAGCAGCGCAACAAAACCCAAAATGAGAAGAGAAAAGGCCATCAAAAAGCCTAGGTTACTCTGAAAATTCACCGCACCGAGGAGCAGCAATAAGACCAACGAAAAAAATAGAAAGCCCGACGCTGTCGGTAATGCAATCGCTTTGCGTGCACTGGTTTCGATCACTGGGCCATCAAGTCGACCAAACTTCAAGGGAAGGGAATCCCTTGCATCCAAGTAACCAACGTCTCGTCTTCAACAAACTGACGGTCCGACGAGCGAATCAAACGATGCGGCGCGGT
>CAKZKU010000051.1 GCA_937124545.1 uncultured Microbacteriaceae bacterium
TTTCTCTTAGCCCACCGGATGTCGGTTCAGATCGTGGTGTCGCACCCCTACCTCGCCGACTCGGCACAATCTCTGCAGCAAGCGCAAGCTCTCATGCACCGACTCGCCTCGGTACTAGCGGACCACACGGCAGATGAAACTGAGCTCACGCGATTCGGTATTGCGGTCTCCGGAGCGACGTACGCGCTGGTATCAGGGGGAATTCTCGGAATCGAACCCATGGATCCGGACAAACTCCGGTCTCTCCTGAGAGATTTCTTGCAGAGCACACTCCACCTGGATGCCTCGGCTCCGGCGGTGGTGAGCTAATGGCAACACTGCTTTATCGCCTCGGCAAAGCGAGCTTCTCGCGCGGGTGGCAAGTCCTTGGTGTGTGGATTGTCGCTCTGTTGGTGCTCGGCGGCGGCGGATTGGCACTGAGCGGGCAAACGGACGAAGAATTCAGAATCCCCGGAAGTGAGTCTCAAGAGGCCTTCGACCGGTTGCAAGCCGTCTTCCCCTCGTTTGGCGGCGCGAGCGCACAGGCCGTTGTTGTGGTCCCCGAAGACTCGCAGGTCGATTCCGCCAGCAACACCCGGTTTATTGAGGACCTGGCCGACGCTATTGAAGCCGAGAGCTTCATTGACGAGGTCACGTCCCCGTTCGATGAGTTCGCTGGCGATGTGATCAGCGATGACCGCCGATACGCCCTCCTGCAAATCCAGTTTGAGGTGGGTGAGCGGCAAGTTACCGACGACATGTTGGACGCGCTTATCGCCTATCGCGGTGCGGGCCAAGACTCCGGGATCACCATCGAATTTGGCGGGTCGCTTTTTCAAGATCAAGAGGTTCACCTCACCATCGCCGAAGTGTTTGGTGTCATCTTTGCCGGCCTGGTGTTGATTGTCACGTTCCGCTCCGTTCGGCCGGCATGGCAACCCATCACGAGCGCTCTGTTCGGGGTCGCCATCGCAATCGGCATCATCCTTTTCTCCACGCGGGTGCTGACCGTATCGAGTTCAGCGCCTCTGTTGGCGGTGATGCTCGGCCTAGCAGTGGGCATCGACTACTCACTCTTCATCTTGCAGCGGCACCGAACGCAGTTAGCGCGGGGGGTAGAGGTTCGCGAATCGGCGGCAACGGCTGTGGGAACCGCGGGTAACGCAGTCGTTTTTGCCGGTATCACCGTGGTGATTGCTCTCCTCGGGCTTTTCGTGGTGGGGATTCCGTTTCTCAGCATTATGGGCGCGGCAGCCGCCCTCGCTGTAGTGATTGCCATCGCCGCCGCCATCACCCTCCTGCCGGCACTCATGGGGCTCATGGGAGAAAGACTCCGACCTGCCGCA
>CAKZKU010000052.1 GCA_937124545.1 uncultured Microbacteriaceae bacterium
TCGCGTTTCAGGTCAGTCATTGTTTGATTGATTAGCGGTGCGCTTGGTTCAAATCGTGGGCTATCTCAACGAATTGAGACCTATCCAACATCCATTGTCTAAAACGAATGAAAACGAACTCAAGCGCACCTCGCACACTCTACCTCGGACTCGACGTCCATAAAGCAGAAACTGTCATCGCCATCCTCGAATTTGGCCGGGACGCCCAACCCCGACACTACGGATCGGTTGCCACCACCCAGCATGCTCTTGAGCGAGTCATGCGCAAGATCGCCAAAGCCCAGAATCGGAAACTCTCCGACCTCCACGTTTGCTACGAAGCCAGCGGATGCGGATTTTGGATCGCGCGACGTCTCCTCCAAATGGGCGTCCGGTGCGAAGTCATCGCGCCCTCTCTCATTCCCGTTAAATCCGGCGACCGGGTCAAAACCGACAAACGCGACGCCATGAAACTCGCCAAAAACCTCCGCTCCAACGACCTCGTCGCCGTCAACATTCCCGACAGCGTGGACGAGGCCATCAGAGATCTCTGCCGCGCCCGCACCGATGCCGTCGATGATCTTCGCCGCGCAAAGACACGACTCCTCGCCCTGCTCCGCCGACTCGGCTTCAACTACGACGGCAAGACCCACTGGACCGAGGCCCACCTGCGCTACCTCCGCCACCTCACCCTTCCCGATGCCGCCCACAATCGCGTCCTCGAAGACAACATCACCACCATCGACTTCCATCACAAACGCATCGCCAAACTTGAAGAAGCCATGCTCCAACTCCTCCACGACTGGCAACGCAAACCCCTCGTCGACGCCCTCATGGCCTTCAAAGGATTCAAACTCGTCGCCGCCATGATCACCGTCTCCGAACAACACCGAAGGCCTGGAGGTGTTTTGGACGAAGGCGGAGCCAAAGCCCGAAGGGTGAGCAGACGGGAGGCGGCTGCGAGTCAAATTGGAACCTTCAGCCGCTTCGAACACCCTAAAAAACTGATGGCCTTCCTCGGACTCATCCCCTCCGAAAACTCCAGTGGAAACAAGCAGAGCCGGGGCGGCATCACCAAATGCGGCAATCCCCACGCCCGCTGGATCCTCATCGAACAAGCCACCCACTACAGGGTTCCACCCAAAGTCAGCGCCCAACTTTCCAAGCGCCAGGAAAACTCCCCGGCCTGGATCCGGGGACTCTCCTGGAAAACCCAAACCCGCCTCAGCCATCGCTTCAAAATGCTCAAAAAAAGACAACTTCATCACAACAAAATCAAAGTTTCAGTCGCCCGTGAACTCGCCGCCTTCATCTGGGAGCTTGGCACCCGTATCGAGGCCAGGCAAGACACCACCACCCAAAACTAATCACACCCGCTCCACCTTCCTTTTTGCAAAACCCCGGCGTTCCTTGGGGGGCTTTTGAAAAAGAAAGATTCCGTTCTCAAGGAACACTCGTACTTCAAAGATCAAACAGACCCGACCACTGCGTTGCAGTCCGGGATGAGAACAGGCCTCAGCCGACTCCAGTCCTCGATCGACGTTCTGGGTTAGGAAACAGTCACCGCCGCCTGATCACGGCACCGACCACACCGAGCACCCGTGCAGAGTCTGAATCAAAGGAGTCACCAAGGTGAATAAAGAACCTGTTGAAAAGGCTTCGAAAGTAGCAGCCCACGTATAGCAGCATACCAAGCCATAGGCGAAACTGCTGATCACCACTGATCCAAACCGCCACCTCTCATCCCGGTCTTCAGCCCATTGAAAGGAGCTGAAAGCTCATCTATAAA
>CAKZKU010000053.1 GCA_937124545.1 uncultured Microbacteriaceae bacterium
TGATTTTTGCGCTCAAGATTGTGCGTGAGCGAAGAAGGAAGAGACGTTCAGACTTGTAAAAATCGCGTTCGAAAGCAATTCTGATTTTTAGACGCTGTTTCCCTGAATCGGCCCTCGTGCAAGCCGATCTAACAGTGGGAGGGTGATCGAGGCTCCATGAATGCGCCGGAGAACGTCTGTTCAGCCGGAGCCTGATTGTCGACTATTGGATCGCAAACGGACCTAGTGGTTGTGCCCAGCCATCGTTGAGATCATGTGGTCCTCGGGATCGAGGCTTGCCCCTTCATTCACCACTAGATACTGCCCCATCATCCCTCGCCCCTCGTGCCGAAGGAAATGGCAGTGGAACATGTAGGGCCAGCCATCATTGCTGACATTGGGAAATTCGACCAAAAGATTCACTTCGGTTCCTGGAGGGACAAGAACCGTGTCTTTTTGGGTCGCCATGTAGGCGGGTGGCTCGCGGCCGTCGATATCAAGCACCGTAAAGGACACCCCATGGACATGGAAATTGTGAAGTGTTCTTCGGTCTAGGTTTCGAATGGACCAGATCTCGGTTGATCCGGCAGCCACGACCTGGTCAATACGCATCATGTCCATTTCCATCCCGTTGATGGCAACATCCGACATGTCAAAATTACGGACTCGTGTGCTTGAGGGAACCTCAACAGGTTCTGTGTTTGACAATGTCGTGGGGACAGAACCCGTATCCGCCAAGTCATCAGAGGAGCGAAATTCAACAAGTTCTTCGTCATTGTCTGCTTCTTGGTTGTCAGAGTTGGTCTTGACGAGGGAGAGCCGAGTGACATCGTTTGGTTCGAACTCGACTACGACTTCGTAGCGTTCTCCAGGCGAAAGCGAAATGGACGTCAGAGCTTCGGGCTTGGGGAGCAGTCCGCCTTCGGAAGCAATTACTTTGAATTCGCGGCCGTCAGAGAAAGATACTGTGAGGTGGTCATCAATCGTCGCGTTCAACAAACGTAAACGTACTGCTTGGCTCGTTACCTCAAAGAGTGTCTCTCGCCCTCCGTTCACCAGCGTCACAGCCGGCGGCCGCCCTCTCTGGAGTACCGAACGGATGGCCTCTTGAACCGCGTTCCCTCGCGAGACTTCATCTGGCGCATCATGGATAATCACGGGGATGTCATCTACGCCATACGTAGAAGGCAGCCTCAGCTCGGCCTCTGCGGGGTCGTCCACAATGAACATGCCAACCAATCCCATTTTGACTTGTGCCGCGGACTCACCGTGAAGGTGGGGGTGGTACCAATTGGTTGAGGCACGTTGGTCGACTAGCCATCCTGGGCTCCACACTTTTCCTGAAGCGATGGGTTGGTGGGGGCCTCCGTCCATTTCAGCGGGGGCGTGGAGGCCGTGCCAATGCATCGTCGTATCTTCGGCAAGGTTATTGGCGACGTTGATGAGAACTTCTTCGCCCTTGTTCACCCGCAACGTCGGGCCCAAGTAGGCACCGTTAATTCCCCAGGTGCTGACCGAGCGAGCTGAACCAAAGTCGGTCTCGCCACTCTGGAGGTCAAGGTCAAAAGTTCGGGTTGACGACTCAAGCGTAGAGGAGGCTTCTAGAGGAACATTTAAGCGCTCAGTAAAGGAACTACCCACCTCGTTACTGGGCCAAAAAGTAAAAATTCCTGCAGATGCAACAAAGGTCGCAACAAGGGCAAAAAGTGCGACTCTAATCTTCGCCATGAGTGGAGGCTAGTAATAAGACCTAAGAAAGGGCTCAGCGCGTAAAAAGTGACGGAGCGTGGATGTAATTTTCGAAACCAGTCCCTCAAACAAGCGCGTCGAGAGCTATTGTGAGCCATCGAGGCTCCATGAAAAAACCTTAAAACCGAATTGGCAGGGAGTCGGCCCCCCCTTTGGGCCGCTTCAGACCGGGGTGAAAGTCCATCGATCGATACTCGCTGCCAGACCAATTCTGGCTTAGCGAGGGTCCACGTTTGGCACGCGTACCCCGGAAAAAACCCAGAGTCACCTGGGGCTTTTGTCACCGACCTGCGAGTTGATAAATAAAAGCATCGACTGGGCCATCGACCGTCTCCACGGTGCATCGAGTTCGCAGATACTCAGCCCCTTCGAATTCGTCGAGTTCGCCCCAAAACTCGGAGAGGTTTTGTGAGGTGAGGACTTTTACGGGGATGCGGTCTCCCGTATCAGATAGGCGAATACCTGGAAAACCAACTTTTGCACCCCAGCCTTTCTCATCAAGACTCCCTAGAACATAACCATCCGACCACTCTCCGCCCAACCTTGCTAGGACGTGCTCATTCGGACCACCGGGTTGGAGGCTTCCGTAAACGGCAAGAGCGCAAGTTTCGAGACCAGTCGACATGAGTAAACGCTAAATTCCAAGCCTTGGAGGATTCCGAGCGTCTCAAAAGCAAGATCCCGGGGAGAAAAGGCGGCCATCTTGCCCAAACGCTAGGAGCTCCACCTCGAGGGAGCTCGAAACGTCCGCGGGCGAGGGCAAGAAAAGTGCCAGGATCCGCGGTTTTATTGCGCTATTTTTCCTGTTTTCGAGCCGTCTCCTGGACTACGCTGACCTGATGCCCAGAAAATCTTTGCTGCTCTTTCTCCTTGTTGGCATCATCTGGGGAACCCCCTATTTCTTCATCGAAATCGCCCTTGAACACTTCGACACCACCAGTTTGGTGTTTGCCCGAGTGTTCTTAGGCGCAGTCATTCTCTTGCCGATCGCCATGGCCAAAGGGATGCTCACAGCAACACTCAAAGCGTGGCCGGCGGTGGTGGCGTTTGCGGGCTTAGAAATGATTGGGCCCTGGTTCCTCATCCCCGAGGCGCAGAAGGATATTTCCTCGTCGTTGGCGAGCTTGCTCGTCACAACGGTTCCCTTCATTGCGGCGTTTTTTGTAGGTCTGCTGGGGGATAAATCAGCCTGGCACCCACTCACGGTGCTCGGGTTGGTCGTGGGTTTGGCCGGGGTGATCGCACTGGTCGGTATTGATGCGTTCTCCGGAGTAACACCGTTAGCCCCAATCTTGATGATGCTCGGTGCTGCCCTTGGTTACGCGGTCGCACCAATCGTGGTCAATCGCATGCCTCAAGAGGTGCCGACGCTAGGCGTGATCGCCGTGTCGCTTGCCATCGTCAGTATTGTTTACGCTCCTTTTGCTGCAGTTTCGTTGCCTCAGAACATTGCGGCGGGGCCCTCCTGGCAGGCGTGGGTGGCCCTCCTCGTGCTGGGAGCGGTCTGCTCGGCACTGGCATTCGTCCTCTTTTTTGCCCTCATCCGCCAGATTGGACCGGCTCGCGCGAGCTTGATTACCTATGTGAACCTGGCCGTGGCGGCCGTTCTGGGTGTCGTCTTCTTGGCCGAGCCCATCACGATCGGCATTGTGGTGGGATTCCCACTTGTTGTGGCAGGGAGCTATCTGGCCAGCAGGCAGCGACAGGCCCTGGTGCGTAAAGGCCGTCGGATTCCCAAAGGGGAAGAAATACCGGAAACGCTCTAAGCGTTGTCGGTTCGGTGGCGCTCGGTAATCGTGGCGTAAAGCCCGACAACGACCAACACCATGAGCACGAGAGCCGGGGAAAAATCACCCAGAAGCCATGACAGGCTGAAGGGTTCAACCTCCCAGCCTTCATAGTCGAAGTTGTAGTTCCTCAACTGTTCAAAGGCTTCCGCGCCAAACACAAAAGCCATGATGGAAACCACAGCGCCAAAGACAATGGACAGGACAAAGTTGAGATTCCAAGCCCCGCTTGCCCAGGCGGTGCGGGGTCGAGGCGCAGCCGGCTTCTCCGCGCGCGCGCGTCGGGCGTAACGGGTTCCCAGAATGATGCCCGAGGCAATAATTACCTGGATAATCACCCACACCCACCCCTCGAGCGATGTGCCGGTGACGTCGTAGACAATCAGCCCAAAAATCACGGCGATGGCTGCCGCGAGAATGGGCAGGGCGTAACCCCACCCCAAGGCTTTTTGTCGGAGCGTGCGGCTGTTATCTTCAGCGGCCGAGCTTTCAGATTCGGCACTCCGACGCACGAATGAAGCCAATAAAAGGGTGACCACGAGAGCCGTGGCCAAGACGATCGGCAGGTACACCCCGCCGATCCGGGCAGCCAAGGATTCCTCTGCTCGATTCCCCAGCGCCGTGAGAAAGTTGCCAATGGCAAAAATGGCTCCCCCTGCAAGGGCAATGATGACGGAGAGACTGCCGAACCGGTAGGCAGCGAGATTTAGGGGGTCTTCTGACTCTGATCGTGCTCGCTGGCTCCGAGCGAGTGAGAGGCCGATAAACGCCCCCACAGAAAACACAGCAATCCCCGCCAAGTAAAGGTAGGTGGACGGACGGATGGACGGGCCTTCGCTCACGAAGCCGGAGGCGTCGTAGACCGGTTGGATGAAAAGGTTTGACCATGCAGCGAACATGAAGAACGACCAGCCGAGCGCTAGTCCCAGAAGAGGCGCCAGGATGGCGCGCTGTGAAGTTGTCACGTCTTTAGCCTACGTCCCCGTCCACCCCAGGCGAAGCGAGAGGGCGCGGGCGGAATCAAATACCAGCTGACCTAAGGCAATGTTGCCATCCCTAATTCTGTTTTTGCGTGCGCCCACGGAAATTGCTCCGACCACAATGCCAAAGGCATTTCTCACGGGGGCGGCGGCATCGACGATGTTTTCGGTGAGATCACCATCGGAGATGGCAAATCCGGCTTTCTGCGCGGTTTTCAGCGCCTTCTGCAGTGCGGCGAGCGAGTTGAGCGAGTTGGGCTTTTTACGCAGACGCCGAACCTCCGTGAGCTGAATGGGCGAGGTTTCAGGGTGCGCGGGGTAGTCCATTCTGAGCTCACCGTGTTCCTCCCACCAGGCGGCGATTTCATCCGGGGTAAACGTGGCCAGGATCGCCCGCCCGGAGGCGGTCTTTAGCGCGGGCAGAGAGATTCCGTCAAACCTGTCATCCCGCTCGGGATCCTGCGCAAGTTCGGTGTGCACGGTCATGATGTCACCGCCCCGAAGCACCGTGAGGTGGGCCGACTCCTCGGCACTCGCCATGAGTTCAAGGAGCGCTGGCCGCGCGAGGGTGGCCAGGTGAGCTTCCTGCGTCCTCATAGCCAAGGCGTAAAGGTGGTGGCCGAGGCGATATTTCCGGGTTATTCGATCGCGGTTGATGAGCCCTGTGGAGGCGAGCGTGTGGCACACGCGCGAAACTTGGCCCTTATCCCGCCCTAATCGCGTCGCAATTTCCTGGACGCCCATGCCGCCACCTTGCCAGGAGGCATCCGTCCCCAAAAGTTCGAGGACTTCGAGGTCCCTGACTAAACCGGAGCTGTGATGAACCATTACTTTACTTTACCGGAGTTGATATATGGACAACCGTATTCGCTATCCCCTGGCAGGTTGCCTAATTTAGAACCATCGAAACTAAATGGAGGAATACTGAACCAATGAAGAAATCGATGAAAAACATCGTTGCTCTCACCGGGGCAACCGCACTTCTGGCGCTTGCCGGCTGTGCAACAGATGCCGGCGAAACTGACGCCGATGTTGCAGAGACAACCGACACTGAAGCCACAGTCGAAGAAGTCACTACCCTCGCGCAGTACGACCTCACCGGCATTGACATTGCCGTGGGTTCGAAAGACTTTGACGAGCAGTTGATTCTCGGCGAAATGATGGTGTTGGCATTCGAAGAAGCCGGCGCCACCGTGGACAACAAGGTGAACCTGGGTGGAACGAACATCGCCCGTGCCGCTTTAGAGTCTGGCGACATTGACATCTACATGGAGTACAACGGCACCGGGTGGACTGTTCACCTCGGTCAGGAGCAGCCCAGCTTCGACCCTGAAGAACTGACGGCTGGCGTTCGTGAAATGGACCTGGAAAAGAACGGCATTGTGTGGGTCTCCCGCTCGCCGTTCAACAACACCTACGGTTTCACCTCTTCACCTGAGGTCACCGAAGCCAATGGTGGTGCTTTCAGCCTCCAGACCATGATGGAGTACGTGCGCGACAACCCAGATGCCGTGGTGTGCATGGAGTCTGAGTTCCCGTCGCGTCCCGACGGTCTGATTCTGACCGAAGAAGCAACAGGAATTACCTTGCCTGTTGACCAACAGCTGATCCTCGACACGGGAATCATCTACACCGAGACCGCAGCGAATAACTGTGACTTCGGTGAGGTATTCACCACGGATGGTCGTATCCCGGCTCTCAACCTCACGTTGGTTGAAGATCCAGGCGTCAACATCCTTTACAACGTGTCCGGGACAATCCGTGAGGACAAGTACAACGAGGCTCCTGAGGCCTTCGATGGAATCATCGAAGACGTCCTCGCCCCGCTGGACGAAATCCGCATGGCGGGCCTGAACGCGAAGGTTTCTGCCGAGGGTGAAGAACCTGTGGCAGTGGCCAGCGAATACCTCATCGAGGAAGGCCTCATTTCCGGCTAGTTCGATAGAAAATGCTGGGGACCTTCGGGTCCCCAGCATTTTCGTACCGAGGTAAAAACTATGGAATTTTTGGGAACCTGGTGGGCCTTTGTGTCCACTCGGTGGGATCAGGTTCAAACCGGTCTTGCTGAACACACCGTCTACGTGGTGACGGTGTTGGGCTTTGCCAGCCTGATAGCCATTGTTGTTGGAGTGGTCACCCGCCGGCACCCTCTCGCAAAGGAACTCTCTCTTGCGATCACCTCGGTCTTTTTGACGATTCCATCTCTCGCGCTGTTCACTATCTTCATCCCCCTTGTGGGATTGGGCTTTGCCCCCTCGTTCATCGCCCTCTTGATGTACTCACTGTTGCCAATTTTGCGCAACACCATCACGGGGCTCGACGGCATCGATCAAAGCGTTCTTGAAGCGGCAAAAGGCATGGGTTTGACTCCCAGCCAAGTCCTGCTCCGGGTGCAGCTTCCCCTCGCCTGGCCGGTCATCATCACTGGCATCAGGATTTCCGCGATGCTGATTGTGGGCGTTGCGGCGCTGGCCACGCTGGTTGCGGGAGGCGGCCTGGGTGACTTTATCAAGAGCGGCCTCGCTCGAATCCCGCTCCCGAACTCCCTGGAAGCTATCTGGACGGGAACCCTCCTGTGCCTCATTCTCGCGTTAGTGATTGACATCGTTCTGCAGTTGGTCAAGCGCGCCACCATTTCGAAAGGAATCCGATGAGTGAAACGCTAATTCGGCTAGAAAACGTATCCAAGGCATACCCCGGGACAGAGGCACCCGCGGTGGGTAACCTCACCATGGATGTGCAAGAGGGAGAAGTCCTCGTTCTTGTTGGCCCATCGGGTTGTGGGAAGAGCACTACCCTGCGGTTGATCAACCGTTTGATTGAGCCCACGGCAGGCCGTATTTACCTGAAGGGTGAAGACGTTACCGAAATTGATCCCAGCGTCCTTCGACGCAAGATCGGCTACGTCATCCAGCAGGTTGGCCTGTTCCCACATCGCACCATTGCGGAGAACATCGCTACCGTGCCCAAGCTTTTGGGCTGGGATAAAGCAGAAACCTCTCGTCGAGTGGATGAGATGCTCGAGCTGGTATCGATGGACCCTGCGGTTTATCGCGACCGCTATCCGAAAGAGCTTTCTGGCGGCCAGGCACAGCGCGTGGGTGTCGCGCGAGCTTTGGCAGCAGACCCCGATGTGTTGCTGATGGATGAGCCTTTCGGTGCCATCGACCCGATTACGCGAGACCGCCTTCAGAACGAGTTCCTGCGCCTGCAGCAGGATCTGAAAAAGACCATCGTCTTTGTTACGCACGATATTGACGAGGCCATCAAGATGGGTAACCGCATCGCGATTCTTCGCGAGGGCTCGGAGATTGCTCAAATCGACACTCCTGAAGCGATCCTGTCGGATCCTGCGGACGAGTTCGTCGAGAACTTCCTCGGCTCGGGCGCCATTTTGAAAGGGCTGACTCTCAAGAAGGTGCGGGACATTGAGCTTCACGACATTCCCGCACTGGAGATGCCCGTCATGCGTGATGAGGCCCTCAAAGCTCTCGAGAGTTCTCCAGAGAAGACCGCGGTGTTGCTGGACAAAGACCACCGGCCGCTTCGCTGGATTAGCGAGGCATCCCTCAACCGGACAACGCAGCCCATCGAAAAGAGCGGCAAGCCCATCACCATCGACCTCCAGCCAGAAGATACGCTCCAGGACGCTCTGGGAGTGATGCTGCAGTCGTCCGTGGGTATGGCCGTGGTCGTTGACCGTGGCGGTAAATATCTCGGGTGTTGCAGCATTGAAAGCCTGGCGTCGATGATCATTAGTGGTTCTGGGAGCTAGAGCGCATCATGACTCTTGCAACACCCTCGCGGATTCAAAAAAGCCCCTTGGCGGAGCGGCTTGACGTTATCGTCACGCCTGTTTTTGCCGGGTTGTTGGCCATTATTGGAATCGCGGTGTGGCTGTATTCCGACATTGACGACACGACCGCGGCGATTTTGGCGCCAGAGAAGCTGCAGACCCAGCTGATCGACACCATTGTGCTGGGCTTTGCCTCTTCAGCCCTCGTGATTGTCGTGGCTATTCCGATCGGCATCGCGGTTACTCGACGCGGATTGCCGCGGCTAAAAAACGTTTTGGTCGACACTCTAGGTCTTGCCCAGGCGCTCCCGGCCTATGGCTTGATTGTGATTTTCTTTTCGTTCCTCGGGGCCGGAATCAACACGGTGATCCTCGCGCTGGCCACGTTTTCGCTGCTTCCCGTCTTAAGGAACACGATTGTGGGACTCGAGCAGGTCGACCAAGCCGTCATCGAAGCGGGTCGCGGTATGGGTTACACGAAGCGTCAGGTGCTCTTTGAGATTGAGCTTCCGCTGGCTGTTCCCGTCATCATCGCTGGAATTCGAACCGCCATCGTCATCAATATCGGTATGGCCGCGCTGGCTTTCTTGGTGGGCGGCGGCGGACTGGGCGAGACCATTAACTCAGGGCTCAAGCTCGATAGGAACCCAGCCATTTTGATTGGCGCGGTGTTGGTGGCGATTCTCGCGCTGCTGTTCGACTTCCTGAGTGCGATAGCGCAGCGCTACCTCAAGCCCAAAGGACTGTAGGGGCTACTCGTCGTCCTCTTCCACCCACAAGTCATCGTCGGCACGCAGCGTCTGCCAGGCTGCATAGCCCACAACCGCTAGTGCCAGCGTGCCAACGGCCATCAAGACAAAGACAAAAGGGTTGCGGGATTTCTTCATGGGGACCTTTGCTGCGGTAGCCCACGGCAACTTGCCGAGCGCGGGTTGGATGGTTTCACGGTAGGTGTCGTGAGCTAGAGGTAATACCTCGCGTTTGGCGGCATCGCTGGCACTCTTGGATGCGTGACGAGCGACATCTTTGGCGTGGGAGAGAACGTCACGCTGCTCTGACCAGAGCCCTTGAGCCTCACGAGCTAGTCGAGTGAGCTCTTTACGGGTCTTGCGATCGAGTTCCATGAATCCTCCTGGTGAAGCCCCTATTCTCCCAGACTTTGGCAAATAATTCCTGGACACCTGTGGTGAGGGCACCTCTCAGTGGTCCCTGGCAGAATAGAAGCATGAGCATTCATACACACACCGCCACCTTGCACACCAACCACGGGGACATCGTTGTGGGCCTCTATGGCAACCACGCGCCGAAAACCGTAGAAAACTTCGTCGGTCTCGCTACGGGCGAGCTCGAATGGGTCAACCCCACAACGGGGGCTGCAGGCGAGGGGCCGCTCTATAGCGACGTCATCTTTCACCGCATCATTCCGGGTTTCATGATTCAGGGCGGAGACCCGACCGGCACGGGCATGGGGGGACCGGGGTACCAGTTCAACGACGAGATTCATCCTGAGCTCGATTTCACCAAGCCCTTCGTCTTGGCGATGGCTAACGCGGGAACCCGCGGTGGGCAGGGAACGAATGGAAGCCAGTTCTTCATCACTACAGGGGCAACGACCTGGCTGCAGGGAGCGCACACGATTTTTGGTGCCGTTTTGGACGAAGCATCAGAAGCTGTAGTTCGCGCCATTGAGGGCGTCAGTACTGACGGTTCGGATAAGCCTCATGAGGATGTCGTTCTCAAGAGTGTGAGCGTCACTGCCACGTCGTGAGTTCTGCTCCCAGCAGCGACACGTGCTATCGGCATCCCTCGAGGGAAAGCTTCGCGCTGTGTCAACGATGCGGCAACACCATCTGCGGCGAATGCCAGGTGCCTGCCGCTGTCGGCGCTCACTGTCCTGACTGTGCTGGCGTCCGCCAGGCCCGTCCCGCCAAGCTTGTTCGACCGCGTCGGGCATCGGGTAGCCCGCGCGCAACGTATGCTCTGTTAGGGATTCTGGGAGTTGTCTTTGCCGCACAGTGGTTGACCGGCGGTGCCGTGACAGAGTGGCTGCTCTACTGGCCACCGTTAACGGCGATCGAGCCGTGGCGGATGGTGACCACGGTGTTTGTTCACTCGACGGCGTCGCTTTTTCACATCTTGTTCAATGGTTTTTCGCTTTACGTCCTAGGGACCCTCGTCGAGCGTTTGGTGGGCCACGGCCGATTCGTGGCACTGTTCCTGTTGGCAGGGCTTGGTGGGTCGGTCGCAGTGTTGTGGCTCGCCCCTACTGTTGCAGTTGTCGGGGCCTCCGGTGCAATATTCGGCCTCTTCGGAGCCTTATTTGTTATTCAGCGTTCTTTTGGTGGAGCCAATGTTCAGCTGTTGATTGTCCTGGCCCTTAACCTGGTGATGGGGTTTGTAGTGCCGGGAATTTCGTGGCAGGCCCACATCGGTGGGCTGATTACGGGTGCAGCGGTTGCAGGAATCATGGTGGCAACCAGGCGATCTGAACAGAAAGCCCTGCAAGCCGGACTGGTCACGGCTTTAGGCGCGGGATTGGTGGCCCTCACCGCGCTGAGATTCCTCTTCTAGCGCAGTTATCCACAGGTTTTCCCCTGTGGGGAGAATTACACCGGTGTAATCACTTGAGAGTGGTTATTTCCACCGCGTAGTCATCAGGAAGCCCACAAACATGATTCCAAACCCGACGGTGATATTCCAGGCACCAATGGAGGCAATCGGCAACTGTGTGCTGGAAACGTAGTAGGTCAGAATCCACGCAAGACCCACCAGCATCAGACCGAACATGACGGGTTTGAACCACGCCGGGTTGTCATTGCCCTCGGGGAGGGCGTTGGTCGTGGAGGCGGGGTCTTTAGGTCGCTTAGCCATGGGAAATAGTCTAACCCTCCATCAGAAGGGCTTGCCCGGTGTCCCTCGGGAACCGATTGGTAGGCTGTGATTTCTCCTGCTGCGAAGGGCCGTGAAGATATGACGCACATTCTTGTCGTCGATAACTACGACAGCTTTGTGTACACCCTCAACGGGTATCTTCAGCAGCTCGGCGCGACCACAGAGGTCATTCGCAACGACGAGTGGGCTGTGGCAGATCTAGCCCAAAAGATTGCCGACTATGACGGTATTTTGGTGTCACCCGGACCGGGGAATCCCGGGGACGCTGGCATCTCTATACCCATCGTGAAAGCTGCTATCGCTGCGGACATCCCGCTTTTGGGGGTCTGTCTTGGCCATCAGGCAATCGCTGAGGCGTTTGGCGCAACCGTCACCCACGCCGAAGAGCTCATGCACGGCAAGGCATCCTTGGTCCACCACGACGACAGCGCTTTATTTACCGGAGTCACACCGAGTTTCCAGGCCACGAGGTATCACAGCCTTGCCGTGGTCGATGAGACGGTCCCGGAAGAACTCGTGGTTACCGCGCGCACCGACGGCGGGGTCATCATGGGGCTTAACCACGCGAGCGCCGCGGTATACGGTGTCCAATTTCACCCAGAATCCGTGTTGACTGAGGGCGGTTACACCATGATCGCGAACTGGTTGGAGATCACAGGACTCTCTGGTGCAGCAGAAGCAGCCCGCGGACTCAGTCCTCGGATTAACCAGGGCTAACCGACAGGCGCTGGCTCCTGGTTTTGGACGAGCCCGCAGTACACCAGGGTAATTTCTGAGCGTTGCGGGTGGTCTCCCGGCGCCAGTGATTGGGACTTCACGGTCTGGCCAAAGCAGTCCGTCGCAAGCTCCAGCTTCACGGCAAGCTGCATCGAGGGCCCGGTGAGGAAGGGGTTCGCTTCACCGACGGTCAGGCCAACCACGTTGGGCACCAAGACAAGACCGTTGGACACAGTTAGGGTCACCGTGTCACCGGGTCGCAGCGGGGAGTCTGGTTCGGGAGTTGACGCCATGACGGTGCCCTCCGCCAGGCTCGGGGAATACGTTTCGACCACGGATTCGACCACCAGCCCCAGTTCCTCGAGGCTTGTGCGAGCGTCGGCAATATCAATATTGCGAATGTCGGGCATTTTGAAGGTTGCGATTCCGCTGGAGACGATGACCCGCACCGGCTCTCCCTTGGCTGTCCGGATCCCCCCGGCGGGGATCGTGCGAATCACTGTCCCCTCGGGAACGGTGTCGCTGGTTTCATACTCGATGACCGGGTTGAGCTCGAGAGCGGTGATCGTCGCCTGGGCAACCGCCTCTGTCTGGCTGGTGAGGTCCGGGACTTGGGGGGCTGCTGCTGCCGTTGTCGTGGCAGGGTTCAAGGTGAACACCCACAGCACGATTCCGACGACCAACAGAACCGCCAGCACGCTGAATGCTGATACCGCCAGGGTCGGAATGGTCTGCGATTTGATTCCTCGAGACTCGAAGATCTCAAACCCTTCGACGGGGGCACGGTGTTCTGGTTCTATGTTGGCCACTGGCACGCTGCCAGTGAACGCCGGAGCAACTTGCGCATGCTCCTTCGTTGTGGGGAGCTTCAGTTCCCTGCCCTGCGCGATGTCTTCGATGGCGCCGCGGAACGATTGGGCTGTGGGGAAACGATCAGCGAGGTCCTTGCGCATTGCGGTTTCCACGACCCGGGCTACATCTTCGGATACGGCCGGGTTGGCTTCTTTGAGCGGGCGAAGCTCCTCACTGATGTGCTTGTAGGCAACGGCAACCGGTGAGTCTGCGTTAAACGGTGGAGCGCCCGCCAATAGTTCATACATGACCACACCGAGGGAGTAGAGGTCCGTCCGGGTATCGGGTTCGTCTCCGCGGGCCTGTTCGGGAGAGATGTAGAGCGCGGTCCCCAAGATCGAGGTTGTCTGTGCGAGATTCGCGGTGGTGTCGGTTACCGCACGCGCGATACCAAAATCCATCACCTTGATGCTGCCGTCCTCGGTCACCATGACATTGGCGGGTTTGATATCTCGGTGGACGATTCCGGCGCGGTGTGAAACCTCGAGGGCGGTGAGGACACCGTCGGCCACCTTCAGCACGTGACGCTCCTCGAGCCTTCCCTTTTTCATGAGTTCACTGAGCAGGTGACCCTCCACATGCTCCATCACGATGTAGGGGGTGGTGCTACCTGCCGGACCCCCATCGTTCGGACCGTTCATTTCGTCACCAGCGTCAAAGACGCGGACGATGGACGGGTGAGACATTTTGGAAGCGGCCATCGCTTCTAATCGGAAACGGTTTCGGAAGGTGGGGTCGGAGGCAAGGCTCGACTTCAAGACTTTGATGGCGACCTGTCGCCCGAGCCGGGCATCAACGCCCAGGTATACGTCCGCCATACCGCCGCGCCCAATGAGTTCGCGAACCTCGTACCGACCTCCGAGGAGGCGGGAAGTCCAGGGACCTGGGGCTTTGTCAGTCACACAATTCCTTTGACGAGGGGCGCGCGTGCGCCGCTCGCTATTCTACGGGCGGGTCTTCCTCGATTTCGGGTTCGGCGGTGGTGATGGGGACGACAGTGTCGGTAGCCAGCGGGGAGGGAAGACCCCCGCAATCCACGAGATAGGTCGCCGTCAGGGACTCCCCCTCACCGAGGCGCACATTCACGCCGGTTTGTTCCGGTTCCAACACGGTCGCCCCGTCAGCGTCGAGGATTTCGCCGCCCACAATTTGCAGGGTGTAGCTTCGCAAATCAAAACCCGACGGGCACTGCGCGTACCCGGGCCATTCCAACAGAAGTTCATCGCCCGGGGCATACGGACCGGTGGCGGGAATCACTGTCATCGACCGTGGTTTGGGGGGCTGGGGAATGGCCGCATAAAAATAAACCGCAATCAGGGTGTCGCTCGCGACGACGCCCTGCGGGTTCACGCGATAGGCCGTGCCAACCCGGTCTTGCGCAGGGGCAATGTTCCCCGTGATGGCGTCTAGGCGCAGGCCCTTCGCCAGCAGCGCCTCCTCCACCTGGGAGCGAGTCTTCCCCACAATCTCAGCCTCGGTGACCTCCACAGTGACAACCTCCACAGGTTCGTCCAGCGGCGCGGGCTCTGCTGGGGCAGGTGTGGCGGGAGGGGTCTCCGGCGAGGGTTCGGCAATCACCGGAAGGATGGGGTCCTCCACAATGTCGTCCCCGGCAGGTTGGAGTAACACCGTGAGCGAGGTAGCAATCAGGGCCAAGGCGACGGCCGCCCCGACACCGCCGAATACCCAGAACTTTTTGCCCAGCTTTGCGCGAGGCTCGGTCAACCCGCGGACCCGGGGGGTCTCGGCTGCAGACTTCTTCTTTTCTGCGGGTTCTTCCGAGGCAGGAGGCGTGGGAATAAGGGCGAGACCTGCGTCAATGTCACCCTTTGCCAGCGCAGTGGCAGCCTGCGACAGGGCTTCAGCAGATGCTGGCCTGCCCTCGGGTTTCTTCGCCATGCACGACATGACAAGCTTGCGCACTTCCTCGGGGATCGAGGAGGGAAGCGCCGGCGGCGCCTCTTTGATTTGTGCCATGGCGATAGCGACCTGCGATTCGCCGCGGAAGGGGCGCTTGCCGGCAAGCGCCTCGTAGGCGACAATCCCGAGGGAGTACACATCGGTCAGGGGTGATGCGGGTTTGCCTCCGGCTTGTTCGGGGGCAAGGTACTGAACGGTACCCATGACCTGTCCGGTGGCGGTCAAGGGAACCTGGTCCGCGAGCCGGGCAATTCCAAAGTCGGTGATTTTGACCGTGCCATCGGGCGTAATCAGGAGGTTGCCGGGCTTGATATCGCGGTGGACGAGCCCGGCCTGATGGGCGGCGTGAAGAGCCGCCGCGGTCTGTGCGACATATTTGAGGACTTTGGTGGCGGGCAGGATCTTTTCGCGCTCCAAGACGCTGCTCAACGCTTCTCCGGGAACCAGCTCCATCACCAGGTAGGCGCTTCCGTCTTCCTCGCCATAGTCGAAGACGTTGGCGATGCCCTCATGATTGACGAGTGCTGCGTGGCGAGCTTCGGCGCGAAACCTTTCCCGGAATCCTGGGTCACCCATGTATTCGTCTTTGAGGATTTTGATGGCCACGGTGCGACCAATGACAGCGTCATTGGCTTTCCAGACCTCGCCCATTCCGCCAATCGCGATGCGGGAAACGAGCTCATAACGAGAGCCAAAAACCTGCCCTGCTGTGGGTCTCATCGCGACATCACCCCCGCAAAAATAGTATTCGCGATGGGGGCTGCGACAGCGTTACCGGTGCCCTCGGATCGGTCACCCTCCACGGCGATGGCCAGTGCGATGGTGGGGTTTTCTGCGGGGGCAAACCCGCTGAACCAAAACGTTCGACCCTCCCCGATACCGGTTTCCGCCGTTCCCGTTTTACCCGCCACACTCAAGCCCGCCACACCGGCATTCCCGGCGACCCCACGTTGAACGTTGTCGACCATCATGCGGTTGAGCTCGCGCGCGGTCGCTGCACTGAGCGGCCTGGAATAAATCTGCGGTTCGAACTCATCGACAACCCGAAGATTTGGGGCAATCACCTGGTCCACCAGGCTTGGTTTCATCAGCGTGCCGCCATTGGCGACAGCGCTGCTGACCATGGCAATTTGCAGAGGGGTAACTCGGACATCAAATTGCCCAAAGGAGCTCAGCATTAGTTGCGCTTGGTCGAGCCCGCGCGGGAAAACGCTGGGGGTTACGGTCAGGGGTATTTCCAAAGTGGCCCCGAAGCCAAAACCCTCCGCCATGGAGCCAATTGCTGCTTCGCCCAATTCGAGGCTCAGTTCGGCAAAGGGAATATTGCAGCTCAAACGGAAGGCATCCTCTAAGGTGACGAATTCGTCTCCACCGCAGAGCCTTGAGCCCGAATTTTTTACGACTGCGGTGCTGAGCGGCAAGGCTAGCTCGCGAGGGTTTTCGAATTCGCTTTGCGCAGTAAAGTCACCTGATTCCAGCGCCGCCGCCATCATGATCGTTTTGAAAACGCTGCCGGGGAAATAAAGGTCGCCAGCGATTGCTCGATTAGCCAGTGGGTTGTCGGAATCATCGGCGAGCTCAAGATACGACTCCAGTACTGCGGAGGAGGAGTGTGCTGCAAGAAGGTTGGGGTCATAGGAGGGTTTGGA
>CAKZKU010000054.1 GCA_937124545.1 uncultured Microbacteriaceae bacterium
AATCCACCGGGTTTTTGCTGAAGCCATGGAGTGCCGATCCCTTCGCGGGAGCTAGCTCTCCCCCTGTCCGAGACAAACATTACTCCCCAAGGCTCTGTGGGGGTTTATAGCCGTGCTAAGGATTCAATGTCCTCGAGGAAAGATCCGACCATTTCACTCGATACCGTCATCCGGGTGTCGCCAATCGCCCACAAGTAATCCTCCGTCGAGGGGCCCTCTCGCCCACCGCCAGACTCGTCATACACCGCGGCTTCCAAGGCTCTTTGGGACGCCTTCCTAGCGGCATACTCAATGTCCGCAGGCGAAAAACCATCGGTCCTTTTCACCATCTCCGCCAAGTCGACCGCGTCCCCGGACGAGTGCGGAATGTAGCGGCGCCATATGGAATCTCTGGCCTGCTCATCCGGTAAGCCGATGGGAATCACGTAATCGAAGCGGCCATGCCGGAGGAACGCGTCATCCAAGGCACGGATGAAGTTCGTTGCCACAATCAACAGTCGGCCGGGTCTCTCCCGGAACAAGGGAATAAGTTTCAGAAGTTCGTTGGTCACACCCTGAGTTGGAGCGGGCGGTTCCCCGCCCCGTTGCGAGGCAATTTCTTCGACCTCGTCAATAAACACCACCACATTGTCCAGGTCACCGATCTTGGTGAAGGTTTCGCGCAATGCACCGGCCAGCCCGCGGGGGTCACCGGCCAAGCGAGCGGGAAACACCTCCACAAAAGGCCAGTGCAGTCGTGAGGCGACAGCTTTGGCAAACGTAGTCTTACCGGTTCCTGGTGGGCCAAAAAGCACAATCGATCGCGGTGGCTCCACGCCAAACTTTTCTGCCAAGGCCGCGTCGGAGAGCGGTAAAACAAGGCGCCTTTCCAGAAGCTCCTTTTCCTGCTGCATCCCCGCGATACCGTCCCAGAGGTCTCCCCCCAAAACCCGGCCGCCAAGATCACCCAGGATCGCTCGCTCTTTCTCGCTGACGGGAATTTCTCGTTCAAAGTAGCTCAGGTGATTACGATCGGTGAACCCGGCGCGATCCAACACATTTGAATCGTGTTGACCATCAGGCACCAAGATGGACAACTTGGTCAGCCCTAACGGGGCCATTCGCGCTTCGAGTGCTGCAAGCAGCTGGCTCCCAATCCCCTGGCGACGGTATTCCGACAGGGTGGAGAAGAACACGATCCAACCCTGCTCGTGGGCGGCTCGGCCTACCGCAATGCCGACCACACGATTGCCGGAGACCGCGACCACAGCGTGGTCCTTCTCACACGAGGCTAAAACCTCAGCGAGCCCGTACACCGGTTCGTAGCCGGTGGACTTCGCTTTTTCCCACAACTCGAGCACCGCATCGGTGTCTGCCGGGTGATATTCCCTAATTCGAAAACTCATGAACCCTCCCCTTCGTCCTGTCATGCGCGGTGGCATGTGAATGTGAAAACCCGGGGTGTGGGCGAACCGCAACGAACTGCTGTTGGGCAGAAAAACCGTTGCGCACCTTCACCATAACGCGAGAAACCGCCAGATGCTGAATGTGCATGGATAATGGGGTGACAGAAACTCCCAAAGGAGCGGTACCGCATGGATATGGGTGTTCTCAGTCTTGCCGCGACAAACCTGGTGTCACCGCCGGTGCTGGCTTTCGTCCTGGGTTTACTCGCCGTGTCCATCAAGAGTGATCTCCGGCTGCCCGAAGCCTTCTACCAGGCAATCTCTATTTATCTTCTACTCGGCATCGGCATTAAAGGTGGCGTTGCTCTGCGATCGGCATCGCTGTCCGAAATTTGGTTGCCACTCGTCGTCACCCTTGCGCTCGGTCTACTAATCCCGCTGGTTGCTTTTTTCTATGCAGGCGTCATCACAAAACTCAATGGCGTGAACAGGGGTGCTCTCGCAGCTCATTACGGCTCAACATCGCTGGTCACCTTTACCGCGGCGCTGGTGTTTATTGAAAGCTCCGGGCAATTTGTTGAAGGCTTCTTGGTCACCCTGCTAGCGGTACTCGAGATCCCCGGCATCATCGTCGGCTTGATGCTCGCCTCCCGGGGGCGTCAGCGCTCGATCGCGTGGGGAGAATCGTTACGCGAGGTGCTCTCCGGACGATCTATTGTTCTTCTCGTTGGCGGCCTGGCCGTCGGGTTCGTGACCGGATCCGCGGGCTTTGCCTCCATTGAGCCGTTCTTCGGCGGACTTTTCACGGGTGTGCTCACGCTCTTCCTCCTGGAGCTTGGAATCGTGGCCGGTCGCCGCCTCAGCGATATCAAAAAAGCCGGTGTCGGGGTTGTCGTCTTTGCCCTGAGCTTCCCGCTTATTGCAGGTTCCGCGGGAGTGGCGGCGGGCCTTCTGTCTGGACTCTCAGTGGGAGGTGCCGCACTGCTCGGTGTTCTCAGTGCATCCTCGTCCTACATTGCGGCACCCACCGCCGTCAGGCTTGCCCTCCCTGAGGCCAGTCCCGGTGTCTATCTCACCGCGAGCCTTGGAATCACTTTCCCGTTCAACCTCATTGCCGGGATTCCCGCCTACTACTGGCTTGCTCAAACACTCGAAGGGGTTTTGTCATGGAACTTGTAGCCCGAAAACTTCTCACAATCGTGGTGGAAAGCGCTCTCGAATCTCGTCTCATCGGAGATCTCTCCCACAGCGGTATCACCGGCTACACGGTCACGATGGCCCACGGTGCGGGAGTTCGGGGGCAGCGAGAAGGAGACCTTCAGGGAGGCAACGTCAAGGTCGAGTGTGTCCTCAAGCCCGACGTTGCTGAGACTATTTTTGGGCTGCTCCACCGCGACTATTTCCCCCACTACGCCTGTGTTGCCTGGCTGTCCGATGTGTCCGTCGCCCGCGGAGAGAACTACTAGCAACCAGTAAAGCGCTCTGAGGGCTGCATCCCCTGCTCGCCTGTATTCCAGGCCTGACTGCTACCATCGGGGCTTTTACTGGTGTGAGCGGCCCGATTTGCCAAATTATCTCGGAAGGTGGGGGCTGACATGATTGAGTTCCAAAACGTCACGAAGCGGTTCCCCGACGGCACTTATGCGGTGAAAGATTTCTCGCTTGTGGTTCCCTCCCGGAAAGTAACTGTGTTCGTGGGGTCCTCGGGAGCAGGAAAAACAACGCTGCTTCGAATGATTAATCGAATGGTCAACCCCACCAGCGGCAAAGTGCTGATTGATGGCGAAGACGTTGCCAACCTGAATCCTGTTGCGCTTCGTCGGAAAATTGGCTACGTGCTGCAAGCCACGGGGTTGTTGCCTCACCGTCGAATAACAGACAACATCGCTTCAGTCCCTCGGCTCAATGGGGTTCCGAAGAAAAAAGCCCTCCAAGACGCGCTCACTTTGCTGGACACTGTGGGGCTCGATCAGTCTTTGGCCGATAGGTATCCAGACCAGTTATCCGGCGGACAGCAACAGCGGGTTGGAGTTGCCCGGGCGCTAGCCAGCAATCCAAACATTTTGCTGATGGATGAGCCTTTTGGCGCAGTGGATCCCATCGTTCGGCTGGAATTGCAAGAAGAAATTAACCGGCTGCAGCGAGAGTTGCACAAGACCATGGTTTTTGTCACCCACAACATTGACGAGGCTTTCGCAATCGCCGACCAGGTCGTAATTCTTCGCTCCGGCGGGGTGGTTGCTCAGGTGGGAACTCCGGCCGAGATTCTGTCCAACCCAGCGGATGATTTTGTGTCAACGTTCATCGGTGCCGACAAGGGTAAACGCACACTGCACCTGAAGCCCGGAAAAAATGACGTAACCCTGATTGTTGATGATGAAGGCAGACCCGCCGGAATTCTCGGGGATCACAAATGAGAAGCTCCCGATGAGCTGGCTGTTTGAGAACTTCGAGCTAGTCGCCGAGCTAACGCTGAATCATGCGGCCCTCAGCTTCTTCCCCATCGTTCTGGGGTTTGCCATTTCAGTTCCTCTGGGCTGGGTTGCTAATCGCTGGCTACCCGCCCGATCGTGGATCATCGCTGGCGGAAGCATCCTCTACACAATTCCTTCC
>CAKZKU010000055.1 GCA_937124545.1 uncultured Microbacteriaceae bacterium
ATGGACCCCCGAGTCAACGGCGGTGTTTTGCGCGATTTCGGTGTCCATGCCGAACAGGCCTGCGTCGACAATCACTCCGGCTCCAAGAATGACTCCGGATGCAATCTTCACGCCGGCGTCATGCGAAATTCGAACCCTTGCGGAAAATGTGTCCTTGACCATGAAGCCATCGTTGCCGAGTTGACAGGAGCCTCCAACAGTGCAGTTCTTCTCGATACGCACCCCGGGCCGTATGACGGTACCTGGTCCGATAGAAACATTCGCAGCAATTTCAACCCCTTGCTCAGCTACCTGAGCGGTAGGATGAATTGCTGCCGTTGAATCAATCACTGATGGTGAGAGTTGGACGGAGACGGAGTTGTGGCCGTGCACGAGTGACCAGAAGACCTTGCTCGGATCAGCTACCGCTACTTTCCTGATCGGGTATGGAACGTCAACGTGGCTCGGCGCGAGCACCCAAAGGTCACTGTGCCCCGTTGGTAAAGTGTTAGCGATTTCCTGGCTCGTCACAAAGGATAAAGTCGCTACATCAGAAGCCGGCAGAATCGGATACATTGCGAACTGGCGACATGTAGAGATCTGTTCAATAATGTCGGAATCGAGACCCAGGGAAGCGCCCAGCGATCTGAGCTGCTCCTCAATAATCATGACGACCCCTGCCCCTGACTTCGCTCTCATCCGTGCAGACCCAGATTAGCGTGTTGTGAGTCTAAGCAGGCTTTCTGGAGGCGCGCGAGTTCGACTGGGCTTCGGCCCCCGGCAGTAGGGATGAGTGGGTTGGTCCAACCCTTAGGCCACACCTTTAGGAGCTTGCCGATGCAGGACCTACCGTTTGGAACGGTCCGAATGTTGAGCGAAGGCTTGCGGCTCGTGGGGCAGAAGCGAGTTTGACGGAAAGGCTGGCTTTCTCCTTCCAAGCGAAAAGTTCAGTGAGTTGATTTCACCCTGTTACTCTTCGGCGCGGGTCAGTAGCTACTCGCAGTAGAGCGGGATTCTTCGAGAATCCTTAGATCGGCGTAACCTGCGAGGTAGTGTGGGATCTTGCGCGCTCCAAAAAATGTCTAACTCCGATCGAGGCAGTGTATCCGGGCCCGATGCCTTAGCGGATTATGTGGTTTTGGTCGATGCGGCAAAGTATGTCTTGTAATCGTCGTCGCTTCAAGGTTCTTATATCTTCAAATTTGTCGGACGAAGAGAGCGTGCTTACAGCGGATTGGGCTTTGCAGTGATCTAGTGACCATGCGTGACTTCCGAGCCAGCTAGCCCCAGTGGAGCAACGGAGTTGACTTTAGTAATTGTCGAAACAAAGTCGAGCCCTACGGCGTCAAGGTACCATCTAATGTTCTGATACCGGGGTCGGTTCTCTTCCTCAACCAGGGAGAGTGCTTCAGCACGTGTGATGTCGCCTTCTCTGATTTGATTGCTTCGGAACGTGTCATGTTCGGTGAAACCAGCGATCCGGGCATACAGATAGTTGTAAAACGCAGCTGTTCCATCGCCAATGCGCCAAGTGGTATTCGTGTCTTCGGCTCGTTCCCATCCGTAAGCGTCCAACGCATTGTTGATCGCTTTTTCATCCCACCTCAGATAATCGAACAAATGGTGGTAGTCGGTTTTTTTCTGCGCGCTTCGGTAGTATTCGCCACTTAGAGTGTCCCAAAGAGACGAGTTGAAATATCGCG
>CAKZKU010000056.1 GCA_937124545.1 uncultured Microbacteriaceae bacterium
GACCAAGATCTCATTACCCGCTCGCTGGCCCAAAAACTCCTCATCTATGCCAGCGGTCGTCCCTTCACCCTCGCCGACCGTCCCTCCCTCGAGGCCGTCGTCCAAAAATCAAAAACCGCCCCCGGCCTCAGATCCATGATCCACGCTGTCATCGAAACCAACATGTTCCTCCGCCGCTAGGCCCGCAGCCGAAAGCTCTCGCTTTCGACTAATTCCCAAATCAAGCTACTCAACCAAACTACTCAACCTTTATCCTTAGCATCATGCACCGCCGCACCTTCCTCCGGTCATCCGGCATCAGCCTCGGACTCCCCCTCCTCAACTCCATGCTCCCGACCTCCCTGCGGGCAACGGTTCAAGAGAAGGAACCCGACATCCGGCGCATGCTTTCGATCTGCTCCCCCCTCGGCATCCACACCCCGCTTCTCTTTCCGAAGAAGTCCGGACGCGACTACGAAGTCACCCCCTACCTCGAACCTCTCCAGGCCCACCGCAAAAAATTCACGGTTATCTCCGGCCTCATGCACCCCGATGTCGACGGTGGCCACTCCGCCGAAAAAAGCTACCTCACTGGCGCCCCTCATCCCGGACAGCCCAGCTTCAAAAACACCATCTCGGTCGATCAATACGCCGCCGAGCGCATGGGCCACCTCACCCGCGTTCCCTCGCTCTCCCTCTCCGCCAACAACACCGGCCTTAGCTACACCCGCTCCGGTGTGCGCATCCCGCCTGAGACCCGACCCTCCCGCCTCTTTGCCAAACTTTTCCTTGAAGGCAACGCCGAACAAAAAGCGGCCCGCCTGCGCCAGATCGAAGACGGCCAAAGTATTATGGATCTCGTACGTGAGCAAACCGCCGACGTCTCCCGCAAGCTCGGCCGCGAAGACCACCAGACCCTCGACCAGTACCTCACCAGCGTTCGTGAACTCGAAAAGCGCCTCGTCATTCAGGAAAAGTGGGCCCACCTCCCCAAGCCCAAGGTCGACCGCGAACCCGTCAGCGATGTCGAAGACCGCGCCGACTTCGTCAGTAACATGGAGCTCATGTATGACCTCATCTTTCTCGCCTTCCGCACCGACTCAACCCGCCTCATCACCTTCTGCGGAGCGGGCGGCAACTACGTCCCTACCCTCAAAGGAGTCGACGAAGACTGGCACAATCTCAGCCACCACGGACGCGACGAAAAGAAGATCGAAAAGCTCGCACTGATCGAACTCGAGGAAATGCGCCTCTTTGCCAAGTTC
>CAKZKU010000057.1 GCA_937124545.1 uncultured Microbacteriaceae bacterium
CGAAATTGGAGGCGGCCATTACAGAAAAGACCAAAGCAATCATGCCGGTTGGAATTTTTGGGCAAACCGCGGATATGACGGGAATCAATGAAATTGCCGCACGCAACGGGAACCTCCCTGTCATTGAAGATGCCGCTCAATCCTTTGGAGCGACTCATCATGGGGCTAAATCCGGTGGACTTTCAACGATTGGGTCGACTTCATTTTTCCCGTCCAAGCCATTAGGTTGCTATGGGGATGGAGGTGCCCTTTTTACAGCCGATGATGAATTAGCCGAAAGGATGCGTCACATTCGTGTGCACGGCCAAACTGAAAGGCACCATCACCCCTTTCTGGGAATCAATGGTCGCCTTGATACCATGCAGGCTGCAATCCTGCTTGAGAAGATTGAGATTTTCGATGATGAGATCCGGAAGAGACAGGAGGTTGCTGAGGCATATGGAGAAGGGATCAGAAACCCTTCGGTGACCCTTCCGATGGTCGGGCAGGGCAATACCTCGGTTTACGCGCAGTATACGATTTTATCTCCGGACCGTGACAAGCTATCGGATTCGCTAAAGCAGGCCGGAATACCCTCGGTGAGCTACTACGCAGTGCCCCTTCATTTGCAGCCTGTCTTCGCCGATCTTGGCCATGAGAAGGGGCAGTTTCCGGTGACGGAAGATGTGGCGTCACGCGGTTTGAGCCTACCAATGAATCCTTATCTCACGGCCGATGAGATTCGCTCAGTTTGTGAGGCGCTGGGGGAAACTGTCTCCTGATCAGGGGCTTCCGCGGGGATCGTTGTTTTGAGGAGATAAATTTGATCGGACCAGCTTCTTAACGTAGGGTGTTCGCACCCAAACGTTAAGTCCTTTTCAAGAGACTTCCGATGGAAGTCTCTTTTTTTGTAACCATTCCGCACCCTCTCAAAAAATAGAATCATGAACGCTAGCTTTTCCTGTTTCCGGAGATTTTTGCGAGCCGTTTTGTGTGGTGTGTTTCTTCCTGCTTTTTTCCAGCCCGCTTTTGCTCTCTTTGATCTGAATGAGAATGGAATGGGTGATTTCTGGGAGTTGTATTATGGCGCCGGGGATCTTGAACCCGATGGTGATGAGGACGGCGACGGGAATCGCAACGATTTTGAGAGTTTGATCGGATCAGATCCCTTCGATCCGGAGTCCTATTTCGGAGTGAACGGTTATCGGTTTGAGAAGAACAACACCCAGCTCGTTTTTAATTTTCAAGCTGTCAAGGGAGTGCGTTACTACATCGAATCTTCCTCCTCTCTCCATCCGGAGGCGGTATGGAGACGGGATCACACAATTCTCTCGAATGGCACGGGATCCATCGAGGTGGAGTTCTTCATCAATTCCATTTTTGAGCGGACCCGGTATTTCCGGGTCGGGCAGGAAACGGATGAGGATCAAGATGGTCTTACCTCTTGGGAGGAGAGTGTTTTAGGATTAAGCGACCGTGATGCCAATAGCAATGGGGGTGGCCTTTCAGATCTCACCTGGGCCTTTGACCGGCATTTTTCCGGAAACGAGATTGTGATTGAGGGAGGGACCAGCTTGCCGGGTGCGGCCCGCTCAATTGAGGATGTTTCGCGCTTTCTCAATCAGGCGACGTTTGGACCAACCTATGAGATGATTGAGGAACTCCATAGCTCGGGGCAGACTTATGCCGAGTGGATCGACGAGCAGATGGAGATGGAACCGACCACTTTGGAAGCGAGCTTGATTGCGGAAATGGAGCTGGGGGCCGGCTCGAATGCGAATTTGTTCCGCAGAGGGTGGTGGAGGGCAGCGGTGGAGGGGGCCGATCAGCTCAGGCAGCGTTTGGCATTTGCTTTGAGTCAAATCTTGGTTGTGTCAGGGACGGGTTCGGATCTGGTGCGCGGAGACCCGACTGCGGGGGGGGCGTATTACGATTTGCTCATCAAGGGGGGCTTCGGGAACTACGCCGACCTTTTGGAAGATGTCACCTATCATGTTGGG
>CAKZKU010000058.1 GCA_937124545.1 uncultured Microbacteriaceae bacterium
TCTTTGGCCCACTCCAAAAGAGTGGAAGTTACAAGAACATTTTGCTTGAGAGTGTAAGATGGTTTTTCAACGGAATAGCCAACGCGAGGGCAAGCCGCGAAGTGGAAAACAAAGTCAAAGTTCTCGTCTGGTAGACAATGAAGGATGTCCTCTCCGTCCTTTAAATCAATGCCCCGAACTTCGTGTTCGAGTCGTTGAAGTTCGGAAAACAAATGACTTCCAATGTAGCCTTTATGACCGGTTATTAGAGTTTTCATCAACCCCCCAAAGAGAAATCATAAAGACAAATAGATCTTCCGGAAATCTTTTTTTCTTGACGTGCGTCTATCTTATGACTTAATAAGTCAAACGGATGGATATCCAAATTGATTTCATAAAAACCCCAATTTCCAAAATTGGTGTATTGCTTTATGTTTGTGTTTCTTTCAGCATTCTTGAAAGTAGTTGACATAAAGAAACATTTTTCTTTTTTGATCTTTTGCACAAGGGGTACTGAGATGTCCATGTCTATGTGAAACAGCACGTCCCTACAGATTATCAGATCTACTTTTGGAAATTCACTTGTAACTATATCTTTAACTTCAAACAAAACACTTGGGGAGCCAAACTTTTCATTTGAAGACTTGATCATCTCTTCGTCGCAATCCCATCCGATGTAGCTAACTCCTGAAAGGTCAACTTTGCTCATCCAATTCCAGTCTCCACATCCTAAATCTAAAATAGTTTTTATGTTTTTTTGCCTTATTATAGTTTGAAGAAACTCAATAGAGTCTCCTGCGTTTTTCAAAAAGCTACCGGGTCCAGATAATGATTCGGTGTCGTGTTTTTTTTTCATTGCAATAAATTTTTTTGCGGCATCAAAATTAGTTCTCATTTTCCACTCCAAATGATTCTCTTAATAGTTGTCCTAGGGGATTTTGCAACATCATTAGCTCCTCCTCCGTTTTTTCTTGGACTGCTTTGTAAACAGAATTAACCAGCACAATGGCTGGTTGGTAGGGTTTTCGGATTTTGGAAATGTTCGATACTGGTTTATTTAAAAACTCGTCCACACAATTTTTCCAAAATACAGGATAGACCGTTCCTGGACCATTGAGAATTTGGTAGTTGCCCAGCAACGATTGATCGATCTCATAATTAATGACCTTTGACCCAATCTCAGTCCATCCAAATTTACCCTGCCATCTGTTGATTTTTGTTCTTATTATCTCTTCCCACTTTTGCATGAAATCAGTTTGCTTCTTAGATCCAAAAATCCCATTGCAAATGTGGCCCTCGATTGTTCGAACAAAAAAGCCATCATTAGATTCAAGCAAATCAAACATACTAAGCATCGAAGGTGTCACCAGTGTGTCGCTGTCGATGTAAATGCCACCAAACTTATTTACAGCAGCAGCCCTAACGAAATCAGCTTTGTGTGCGTAAATCATGTTATCGTAAAATTCTGGTTTGTCTATGTAGTTTGCTATGTTTGCATCGTTGAGAAAAATTGGTCTGTAGTTCTCGCCTTCGTTGGAGTGCTTAAAGATCAACTTTCTAAGGAGAGAAATCAATGAAGGTTGCGGACCTTCCCAATAGAAAAATAAATTCTTATCCATTTGATCCCTCATTCTTCTTGAAGATTTTGAATCTCGGGGCATCAAAGCCACAAAACCGAAGCATCTCCAAACATCTACTTTCGTCATTTAGTTCAGGAGATTGCAACCAAAAGCATTTGTCTTGAGGAAGTTGTTGGCACAACTCGTAATAGTGGTCATAGTAACACGATAATGCTTCCTCCTTCGTTTCTACATCAAACTTAGGATAACACCTATCCCAAATGTCCAAACGCCATAGAGAGCCGTTGTGCGCCATCCAGTGGTTACGCCCATGGGTTTTCTTCATGTAAGATTTAATTGTTTCTTCCCTATCTCTCTTGAGAATGACAAACCTAACGTCATCATAGCGATCCATCAAGATGTTTGCATACGGCAGAGAATAGAAGGAAACATCTCCAACAACCGTTTCTCGTCGATCTATGATCCTATTCAAGAAAACATTTACGTCTTTTGATGGCTCCCATGTTAACCATGGAGAACCACCAAGTTCGTGGGAGACCATACAATCCTGCTGGTAGGTCAATAGGTTGGCGAGACTCATTGAACCACACCTTCCCGTTCCAAGACCAAAAATTAGCCTTTTACTCATTTAGAGCCTCCAGTTCCTTTGAAAAGTCAGAACACGCTTCATCAATAAGAACTTCAGGTGAAACACCAAGATGTTTGGCGACAACGTCTACTTTCAATGTCAAAGAGGAAAATTCTTTGTAAGTATTGTCATTGTGCCAAACAGTATTACCCTTGTCGAAAGACAATCTGATGTTGTTCGAATGCATTCTTTGAGACATTTCGACATCTTCATTTACACCGCCATCCTTTTCAGCGTTGATCACAATCGAAGCATCCCACTTGTGCTTTTCAAATAACTCCGAACGCATGATCCAAAACCCTCCAGTTTGATAAAGCTGCTTGTGATATTGTGGATGATCATAATCAACAAGCTTATGCGGAGAAACCGTTGCTCGATCCCAGAAGCGTCCACCATCAGGCAACAAGATCTTATTAGCAGTTACCTGCCAACCAGTTGTGTTTGAATATTGAATAAGACGTTTTGCCCAAGTCTTTGGAAAGATAAAGTCATCATCGACAAAAACGATTGTGTCAGATGATACTTTCTCACCTGCGATGTTTCGCAACTTAGCAAGACGACCACCGTGAGCGTCATCTGCCGCATCTATAAGGATAATTCCATCAATGTCAACAAAGTTGGCTATATCTCCAGCAAGGATAATCTCAAATGGAATTTCAACATTGGCCATTGTGTTTTTGATTGATTGAATTTCAAGTTTTGTCTTTTCAGGCTTCGCTCCATTTGTGGAGATGCAGAAAGAAATGGAGTTCACCTCTCTCGGCTCAATTTGTTGCTTTCCCAAGATAGCATCGCAAAACCCCCTATAGAGAACTTCATCTGAAAAGTTAGCATTTACTTTCCCCTGAAGAGTCGTTGCTGTTTGCTTTGCATCATCATAGTTGTCTACG
>CAKZKU010000059.1 GCA_937124545.1 uncultured Microbacteriaceae bacterium
CGATGCCACAATGCTCGTCTGCGACTGGGGATGCTGCCCAAACCACTGTTCTGCCTCGGGTTGTCCGGATGCTTCAGAGCCTCGAAAGGCTGAAATCTCATCGGGCGAGCCCCACGCATAATTCTTCATTGGTGCGTCTAGCGGGAAGAACATGTCACGAGCTTATTCCGAGCGAGGACAGATTGGCGCCCGCGACTGAAGAGCGCTCTGCCAGAATGAGGACATGACACTTGCCCAGAGTCCGTCAACTGCGCCACGCGAAGAACTCGATTCTGTCTGGATTGTCATCCCCCTCTTTAATGAGGCGGAGGTGATCGCCTCGGTCGTCCAAGGAATCAAAACAGAATTTAAGAACGTTGTGTGTGTTGATGATGGAAGCTCTGATGAGAGCGCCGTCCTCGCAAAAACAGCTGGAGCTACTGTTCTCCAACATCCCATGAATTTGGGGCAGGGAGCGGCCCTGCAAACAGGCTTCGACTACGTGGTTTCCCGACCCGAAGCCACGCATGTCGTCACGTTTGACGCGGACGGGCAGCATCGTGTGCGGGATGCGGTGGAAATGGCGCAGCTCGCACTCACAAAGCGCATTTCAGTAATTTATGGTTCGCGCTTTCTGGACAAACGAACAAAACCCGGCCTGAAGAAGAGAATCGTGCTCAAAGTCGCTGCTCTCATGACTCGGGCCTTCACTGGCCTTCGACTTACTGACGCGCACAACGGTTTAAGGGTGCTCAGCAGGGAGGCTCTCGGAAAGGTGCGGTTAGAGCAGAATGGCATGTCTCATGCAAGTGAAATCGTCCACCAGCTGGCGAAGTCTCGCTTATCGTGGAGGGAATACCCAGTTGAAGTTCTCTACACCGAGTATTCGAAGAAAAAGGGCCAGTCACTGTTGAATTCGATCAATATTCTGATCGACCTGATCGTAAGGTAAGCCGGCAAATGCTTAGTCAATGGATACTCGTGGCGGCTTTTATCTTCGTCGGTTTTTACCTGCTAAAAGCCCGCCGAAGTTCAAACCAGCAGGCCATCCGGCGACTGTTTATAGTCGTCGCACTGATAGCCGGGCTATTGGCAGCGCTTTTTCCGGAATACACCAATGTGTTGGCTGCGCTCGTTGGCGTCGGACGGGGGGCGGATCTTTTACTGTACGCCGTCGTCGTATTCGGGCTTTTTTACGCTGTCTACCAGTATCGCCGGCAGCTTTGGCAGGAAAAAGTGAACACCGATCTTGCCCGAGCCCTAACTCTCACCCAGGCCAAGCTCGATCAGGCACTCGAGAACCGTGAAGAGCCCTAAGAGACGCGCACTTTCACTCCTGGGGTAATTCCTGCACCTCTCTCGAGAGCGGGATTCAAGGCTTCTAGCAAGTCGAGGCTCACAGAGCGTCGCTCGCCAATTCGCTCGAGCGTGTCACCAGTTTGGGCTCGGTGGAACGTAAGTTCTGTCGTTGTTTGTCCGACTTTGAGGCGTTGGCCCTGGTAGATCCGGTTCCGATTCGCGATGTTGTTGTCGTCAACCAGGCGAGACACGGTCGTGCTATTCCGGAAGGCGATTCGAATCAAGGTGTCGCCCCTAGCAACCGTGTAAAGCACATCACTTGTCGAAGATTCCGATACCAACGGTTCGAGGGCGGGGAGCGGCGCGTCTCCCCCGCCATCGGATTCAGAAGCCCCCTC
>CAKZKU010000060.1 GCA_937124545.1 uncultured Microbacteriaceae bacterium
ATATGTGTTTTCTCTACACAATCATTATTACCACAAAGCCTTTGCCCCGGCAAGTAAGCTTCGCCCATGTCGTCCACAGGTGTCGAATCATCTTCAGCGAAATATCCGTGCCACGGCACACACTTGCCCAGCCGCGAGTCCACAGTCTTCATTCGTTTGCTTCGACACGAAGCGCAGAAGATGACGTTCTTACGGGCTGTCGGAGACTCCCACACCAAACCGCAACGGCGACAGTGCAGAATGGGCATTGTTCAAGTAAACCAGCTTTCCTCCGATTCCGCAGGATTGCAAGACTGAAACTTCTTGTTCGCCATAAGCGATTAGCACAGACGGCGATCCAGCTGTGCCGCCCAAGCTGCCGTCAGGTTTGTGAAACCGCAACCTGCCTTTCAAAAACAGAATCGCATCTGCTTTATCCCAAACCGAATCAAAAAACGCTTTTGTTTCAGTCCTGGCAAATATCAAAGCAATGCCACCGTCCGGGTGATGTGCAAGCCTGTTCAACCACTTTGACATTGGGGGGCCGTAAGGCGGGTTGCACCACACCCTGCCGTCCCACTCCTGAGCCAGCCCGTCATCCTCGACCGTGAAATGTTTTTTAGCCGTATCCCAAGGTCTGTTAACAGGCGAACACGGGTCCAAGTCGAACTCACCCAACGCTTCAAGAATGTACGGAGGGGTCAGCCAAACATCTGTACCAGAAACGCTTTGTTCGTTACCCAAGTTAGCCATTAGCTGTTTCGCTCCCCACGCTCATAAATCTTCTACTCATTTGCAACCAAACTCACCTTCACGACACTCCCAATGCTCACCCATCTCATGCAAAGACCGAACCCACTCACGCCTACCCGGACCCTGAGCTGCAGGAGCCAACGGCTTACCCCACTCGTTCACAACCTGTCTCTCCGGCAACGGGTCGTTCTCCCAAGCGTCAGCGTTCAACCAGGTAGCAGGATTCTTCGTGAACTCCGGTTTACGGTTCGGATCATCCCGATACTTCTCCACACCTTCCAAGATGACCGAAAGCTCAGCCCTCTTCAAAGCACCCTCAAGAGCCTTTTCTGCTTTTCGCTTATCCGCCTTCTTCGGGTAAAGGTTCCAAAATTGATCAAAAATATCTCTCTTGTTTTTTAGTTCTTGTTCTATGGTTCTCGTTAGGGCGACATTTTTGTCCCCTCGTCGGACATTTTTGTCGCCTCGTTGGACAATTTTGTCCTCTCGTGGGACATTTTTGTCGGGGGACATATTTGTCCCTTTCGGCTCATCCATGACCAACGTGTACATATTCGAGTGATACCGGCCACGGTTTTCTCTGTGGATCGCGCCAACCTCTTGCAGCTCGACCACGGCACGTTCAACTGTCTTCACAGACGCCCCCATGCGCTCCGCCAGGGTCTCCCTCGACGGAAACGCTCGATGAGTGTTGTAATCCGCGTATCGTGCCAAAATCGCGTACAACCGAAAAGCGCTGTTAGAAATCTGCAAGTCAATAACCCACTCGGGCACCAAAGCAAATTTGCGTTCAAGGCTAATTGTTGACGTCATTGCTCTACCTCCAAACCAATTCGAAATCTTTTACTACCTGACTTTGGGAGACGATCGGCAACGGATCTGTCGCAACCCCATCTATATGCAACTCAAAATGCAGGTGCGGGCCGGTAGAAATACCGGTGCTGCCTACCGCGCCAATGACCTGACCGCGGGAGACAACAGCGCCGACCGTGACACTTTCCGGAACCGAATCATGCTGAAGGTGAGCGTAAATGCTTTCCCAACGTTCTGCTTTATCCTCGGTAACAGGCACAATATGTTCTATTTTTATCCAGTTTCCGTAGCTTCTCGCGTAACCAGCCTCGGCGACAACACCGCCCAATATCGCCTTCACCGGCTTGCCAGCACCAGGCACAAAGTCAACACCTTTATGGTTGCTGCTACACAAAGCACACGGCGCAACTCGCCAACCGAAATCACTGCTAACCAGCGGATTGTCCACCGGCAGGACCGCCCGCGCATAGTTGAAATAGTTTGCTCGATCGATTTCCTGCTCAAACCGGCTACTGTTCCGAAATCCAGGACCGGTCATGTCCAAAACAGAAATGCCGTCGATTTGCAACGGGTCAGCAGCCCGACCGCCTTGCCCCACTTCCGAGACCGAACTGCCAGATCCCGCTAAAGGTTGCCCCGAATCCGGCATCAAAACCATCGGAGTGAACGCATAAGCCGAAATCAAAACATACGGCAATGTCATCCCAGTTCTTTGAAACGCTTTCCTAACGCCTAACATCATTGTTTCCCTTCCATTCCCAATAAGAGGCAGCCTTCTTCTCCAGCCTCCTATGTTCCCTTATGTTTCGAGGGTGGTCGAACGACTCTTCCCTCAGATCGCGCAAGTCAATGCCGAGCTCTTTCGCCCAGTTGACCTTAGTAGTACCCTTCTCCGTCTTCATAGACTTCCTTCGTTCCGTCCGTTTTCAGAACGTACCAGAGTAAAGTCACCACGTCAAAGACCGGAAGGCTAGAAGCCTCCCAAGAGCGAAGTTTGTGCCCAGATCGGCGCGCAGACTCAGCAACTGAGCTGACCGACTCCATCTCACCGTTGTACCTTGCACAAACCGCCATCAACCACTCCGGCTTGTCCAACAACTTAGAACCACCATGCCCACGATTGCGACGATGATGGACAACCAAATCGTTGCTCTCGCCACAGTGAAAACAGTAAGGGTCGCGCTCTAAAACAAGTTTCCTAATCGATGCCTTCATTGGTTCTCCCATAGTCGTCTTCAAAACGTACAACGTCGGCGGGATCGATCAAACCAGCGGTAACAGTGAAAACGTCCATGTCGCCGACCATTGCAGACAAACGGTGCAGCTCACCAACGTCAATGTAAATTGAGTCACCAGGGCCAATGAGAAACTTCTCCTCTTCGAGAAGGAGCTCACCGTTGCCGGACTCCACAAACCAGAAATGCGACTGACCCTCGTGCAAATGCAAAGATGTTCGCTCACCCTCACGAACAAGAAACTTACCCATCACAAAACGCTCAGTAGCAAGCCAATCGTCTTCAGATCCCCACGGCTTCTCCAAGGTCATGCTCCAGCGCCCCAGCCCGTCCCTCGGAACGATACCCCCCCCAGGGAGGGTTTTTTTGTCAAAACCGAATTACACTCGTCACAAGTCAAAGTAGGGGTTGCGTCGAGCGAGTGCAGAACAGTGCGTTCGTGCTCACAGTCAGGGCAACTGTAAACGTAAGAGGCCATCTCAAAGTTTCATTTCGGCTTGCATAATCTTAGACATTGTTGCATTAGCCATTATTTCACCCTCTAAGCCCTTTAGCTTGGTTCTGACACGGTTTACTTTAGCTTTGCAAACATCCCGGTTCCAGCGGGCGTCCGCAGCCTCAAAACGTGCCAAAGCTTGCCGGTCAGCAACAGTGCCCTGCGCCTCTAGAAACGCTTTAGCTTCGATCAAATCCAGCTCGCGCTCCGCATCCGCTAAATCAGTTTCAGCCTCAAAGAGCGCTTCCACTCCCTTGCGGGTCATCGCTGTCAGCTCCTGCAAGCCCTTCACTATCTCGGATGGCAACATTTATCGCCTCCATCCTCTCAAGCAGGTTTGCTCGCCAAAAAGCAGTATTAGCGTCATTTCTTTTTACCGCTTCCAGATACGCCTGAAGAAGCTCCTGAGCGCTGGCCCTCATTACCTGAAAGTCCCTCTGCACGATTCTTCACCTGTTCTAGCGTTTTCTTATCCGCACCCGCGGCTTGAGCTTCTGCCCACAACAAACGTAGCGCACTTACGTCAGTCAACGCTTCCGCCTCAGCCACATAATCGCGTGACTCAGCCGGAACCTTACGCATCTCCTCACGAGACGCACGCTTATTGCCATGCATACCGAGGTTCGCAAGGCATCGCCCAACCGAGCTCGTTTCCGTCAGCTCGGCTGCGAACTGGCTTGAGCCCTTCTTCTCAGTGGCGTAACCAACAGCCTTCGGCAAACCAGCCGCCTGATCTCCCACATTCAAGTAAATGTAAGTCTTGAAAATCCACTCTTGCTCATCCGGTACAAGCTCCGTGATGATCCGACCATCCTCGTGGCTGGCATAGAACTTCGCAATCCTAACCTCCACCATGTCATAGTCATTTGGGTTCCATCTCATTACCGTTCTCCCTTCACTACAAGCCAAGGCTTTCCTTGACCTCTTGACTGCCTCTGCGCCACCACAACCTGTTTGCCATCGCGCATGACAAAACCATACTTTGCTTTACCCATAGAATCCAGCACCATCGACTTTGTTTCGTGAAGCAACTTCTCCGCCTCAAGGAAACCGTTGTGAGCCCGCAAAAGCAACTCACCGTTCTCCCCCAAGTCGGCCTGCTCGTCCAAATCAATTTCAGGATTCATGTACCGGACAGCCTCATACGTTGCCTTGCTGCCATCCCACTCAGGCTTCTGAAGATTCTGCAAGTGATCCCAGAACCGAATTGCAGAAGCAATCTGCGCCTCTATCTGAAAGTCGTCACGATCAACCCAACGCTCCTCATAGTTCCAACCAGCAACAGCCACAATGACCGACTTCTCCAAACCGAAAACAGCCATGTAGTGCTGCACCTGCGCCACATAAGCAGGCGGAGCCTCACCCCAACTGCCACGAGACGTCTTCACCTCCACAACAATCCACTCATCGTTCTTCCTGTCATAAGCAAGAGCGTCCGGGTTAGCGTGCAAAAACTCATAATCAGGGTGCCGGTAAGTGCCAGCCTCATAAACCTCATACTCCGGGTGCTCCTCAGCCCACAAAGCAAGCACAGGCTTCTCAAACGCCCGACCGAACCGAACAGACCAAGACGACAACGGTGGGTCAGGAATCTGCCCAGTGCGCTTAGCCCACAAAGCAAAAGCAGACTCCCACGGGTTCAACCCCATGATCGTCCCAATCTCCGAGCCACCAACACCGTGACGCCTCATCTCATGCCACTCCTCAGAACCAGCCTCGACAAAGCCAAGCTTCACCGCGCCGTTGAAAGTGTCACCCTCCAGGGTTTTGAAAATATCGTTTTCATCCATAGGATTACCTTATGACTAACGGCAGACATCTCAAAATGCTCTACTTCGAACTGCAAGACATGATGGACGCCCAAGAGGAAACACTCGGCTGTCAAGAAGCACCAGATCTGTTCTTCCCTGAAGACCACCCTCAGAAACAAATACGAGACGCTTCCACTGAAGCAGCTAAAACTTTATGTAAAAAATGCCCCATCCAACTTGAGTGCCTCACCTACGCGGTGCAAGCAAAAGAAGAATGGGGCATCTGGGGCGGAAAGACCCCGAGAGAGCGACAAGTAAAACGCTAACTCGGGGCACACGCCCTGCTAGACGGGCTTAGCCGTCCTCTTCCGGCGCATCCAAGCGAATCACCGTGGTGGCGTCTAAAAGTGCCTCAGCGAGCTTCCTGGCGCGTTTGATGGTCAAAACAAGGCGACCGCCATCCTCGTCGTTCACAACATCAAAGAAGTCATCGCAAGTGACAACAACCTCGTCACGATCCTTTTCCGTCTGATACATGTTTACCCTCCAATACTTAGCTAACTAGATGCTTGCAGTAAACCACAAACCGAAAAGTATGTCCAGCACATTCCGGGCAAACAAAAACCCCCCTTGGTATCAAACCGAAGAGGGGCTCTTGCTTACAAAGAAAGTTTGGCTACTGGCAAGACTCGCACTGTAGGGCTTCCATTGGGTCTACCGGGCAAACCACGCCATTTACTGTTTCGTTCACTGCTTCTCCTCCGTAGGTACGCGATCGTATTGCAGAACAGAGGTCAGCAAAGACATCACGCCCGCAAGGGAAGCAACCGAAACAACGTGAACCCAGTCCACGTCAAACAACCCGACAGCGCCAGAACTGATAACAGCCAGCGCAGCTTGCGCAATAGTTTTCGCGGATCTCTCGATCGCGTAATCGGCGTAAAGCCTAAGCTTATCCATCACTGCTCTCCTTCTCATTATAAATCGACTTGTCCTCCCACACAGCACCAAAGATGTAACTGGTGAGAATCAATGTTATCAAAGCCACGCCACCAGTGACAAGATCGCTAATATCTGTCATCGCGCCGGTCAAGGCTGCCAAAGCGCTTGCAATCAACATGAAAGCCCCAATGACAAAAGAGGCGAGAATGTAACGGCGTCGGTTCTTCCAAGAAGGTTTCTGCATAATGTATTTCAGTCCTCGAATGTAAGGTTCAATAAGTTTGCGGAAAACCAATTATGTCAGCACCGTCACCAACGGAGAAACAATGGCGGCCAAGAAGCCAAATCCGCCGATGGCTTGCCACATGCGTTGCTCCAACCGGCGTAACCGAACCTCGTGATCCTCGATTTTTTCTTCAGAGTCAGGCAACGAGTTGGCAATTTTTTCCAGCAAGCGCCCTTGCCGTTGCACCTCGGCGTAAATATCCCGCATCGAAACCCTCACCGCGCCCTGCTCTTCGTCAGCCATTACCGCAACGCCCTCCGGATGTCGAAGAACCTGCGCAGGCGGGCACTCATAGGCTTCACAACGGGTTTAGGTGGCTCAAGCTTCTCCAACGCTTCCACGAACTCCTCGGGCTCCATAGGTGCTTCCAAGGCCGGTTCGACAGGTGCTTCAAAGTAAGGCACCGGATTTACCGTCTGGCCCCACGTCCGCGTCGGGTGACGGACTTCGAAGTGCAAATGAGGCCCAGTAGATCTGCCGGTGTTTCCAGACCATGCCACACGCTCCCCACGCTGCACCCGAGTGCCCTTGTTCAGGTGTGACGCCTCCCGCAGGTGATAGTAAACCGTAAAAAGCTTACCCTCGTGACCAAGAATGAGAGTGTAACCGCCAGAAGCCCCAGCGCCTTTATGCAACACAACACCGTCAGCGGGTGCCGTCAAAGGTGTCCCAACAGGCATAGCAACGTCAACGCCGTGATGAAACTTCTTTTTGCCCGTGATCGGGTGAACACGCCAACCGAAAGGCGATCTAGCGTTGATCGAGTATTGTTCGGGCCAGGGTTCAGACAGCTTCATCGGCTGCTACCCAATCACCGGCTTGCTCATCCCAAACATACACGCCATCTTCAGGCATCGGAACAGGGGCAACCCACAGGCAAGTGTCCTCGTCGAGAACCCAAGAGGGGTACTCGGGCCGAGGCGGAATAAAAGCATCCCGCTCCTCATCGTAAGTGAACCCAATACCTGCATAGTTTTTGCGGAACGGTGTGCCATCTTGAGAGTGAACCCCGCCGAGTGTGTTGTATGAGGTGCGGAGGCAAGTCTGACCCATCAGCTCACCGTAGTAGTCTTCCCAGGAGGTGACGCCTTCTGCGAGGTCGTTTTCGTCGCGCCCGACAATCACCTGGGTAACAATGTTGTCGCCGTTAATAAAAGCGTAATGTGCCATCTCATAACTCCTAAGCGAATGTAATGTCGTCAGTACCAGCAGTGAACGTTGTCACTTTGTAGTCCCCGACAGTTGACGTGGACGAAGTAAGACCTGCGCCGATAGTAAGCGTTTTGCTGGCGGGATATTTGATAATCACGACACCCGAACCGCCAGCACCGCCGGTGTTTTCTCCGCCACCGCCACCACCACCAGTGTTAACAGTGCCAGCGGAACCGTTCGTTGACGAACCAGCGCCACCGCCACCAGCGCCCCCAGCACCGCCAGCAATGTCACCGCCACCGCCACCGCCGCCAGCGCGAGTAACGGACGACCCCGTTATAGACGAAGCTATACCGTCGCCACCAGCCCCACCATAGTTGTTAGGCTGAACGCTAGTGAAACCGATTTCGCTTGCGCCACCACCACCGCCACCCTGGTCGTCGCCACCATTTCCACCTTTGTGACCTTGATTGTTGGTTCCTGCGCCGCCATTCGTGCCCGCTGGATTCGCACCGCCACCGCCACCAGAGCCACCTGACTGTCCAGTATTTTGACGCTGAGCACCACCACCGCCACCAGTTGCTGTGCTAGTAAAAAAAACAGACTCCGACCCACTGGTGCCCGACGCATCAGACCCAGCACCAGCACCACCGGCACCCACCGTGACAGTGTAGGTACTGTTAGCAAGCAAGGGAACCGAGGATGTGTAAGTAGTGGTGCCTGAAGTAGTGTTGTCATTGTTTGGAATCGTGTCACCCGAGACTGTGCAAAGGTAACCACCAGCACCTCCGCCACCACCGCACTTGATTGTCGAACTACCAGGAGCGCCAGACCCGCCACCGCCACCACCGGCAATTACAAGGGACTCAACCTCAAAAGCGAAGTTAGGCGCGGCCCACGCAGCACCGTCCCAAACCTGCAACTCACCCGCGTTGAAACGCAACACAGGCGTCCCATCCACAGCCTGCCACTCATTGAACCGAAGATCACCCATTACACAACCTCAACCCAGTTAGTCGAACTCTCATCCCAAACATAAGCAACCGTGTCAGCGTCATCCGGTAACGGTACAGGTGCCTCCCATAGGCAAGTGTCCTCGTCAAGTACCCACGATTCGTAGGGCTGTGGGGGGATAAAAGCGTCACGGTCAGGGTCGTAGGTGTAACCGATACCCGCATAGTTTTTGCGTAAAGGTGTGCCACCAAGCAGGTGAACCCCGCCGTGAGTGTTGTACGAGGTTTGCTTGTAAACGTCACCCGTACGCTCAGACAGCTCAGCTTCCAGGCCGTCGTCCTCTTGCCTGCCCACGGTCACGAAGGTCACGACATTATTAGCATCTAGTTTAGCGAAGTGGCTCATCCGATAGTCACCGTTTCTGAAGTAGTAGAAGTGGCCGTCACAGTGTAAACGTCCTTGCCTGAGACAGTAGCGCTTGTCTGAGTCACACCTGCCGAAAAGCTAACGCTAGTACCAGTAGCCACAGAGAAAATAACAACACCAGAGCCGCCCGAGCCAGCAGGTAGTGGAGGCGGATTCTGGTTAGTGGAAGACCCGCCCCCGCCGCCAGTGTTTGCGGAACCCGAAGTCGCACTGCCAGTAAGCGCGGCACCGTCACCGCCACCGCCTGCGCCTCCGCTAGACGAAATTGCGCCCTGAGAGGTCGCAGCAGCGCCACCGCCACCGGCACGATAGACCGAAGACCCCGTGATGGAAGAAGCAACACCGTCACCGCCTGCGCCACCGTTTGAGCCTGACGCATCGCCTCCAGCCGCTCCCGCTCCACCACCGCCACCGGAAGGGTACGGGCTTACAGACCTACCATCACCACCATCAAAACCCTGATTGGCTGTTCCTAGGCCGCCAGCTTGATAATCCGAGCTAACGGTTGCCGAGCCTGAACCACCAGCACCCGAGCCACCGGCTCGCTGAGCCTGGCCGTTACGAAAACCCGCACCGCCACCTTCGGCAATTACATGAGCAAAAGTGGAATTATTGCCCTTTGTGCCATCCGAGTCATCGCTAGTAGCACCCGTTCCACCAGCGCCCACCACAATTGGATAAGTGTTAACCAAAAATACCTTGGTTTCGGCGCTCGCGCCACCGCCCGAAGATTCTCCAACTACCGAAGAACGATAACCACCCGCTCCGGCTCCACCACCGCCGTTTCCGCCAGCGCATCCTCCCCCGCCGCCAGCGACAACAACATACTCTACTGGTGCGGGAGCCCCAGTCCACGCCGCACCATCCCACACCTGCAACGCGCCAGAATTGAAACGCAAAACAGGGGTACCATCCGCCGCCTGCCACTCATCAAACTTAGCTAAAGAAACCATCCACTAACCCCCAAACAAAGTACGGGCATCATCCGCCGTGATCACAGGCTCACCGTTAGAGTTTTCCCACTCATCGAATTTCAACGTGCTCATATCTAAGCCTCCAACCCAAACGCAACGGATACCTCTTCGACAGTCAAACCGAGTGCCTCAAGTTTCGCAATCGCACTAGCCTTCGTGTCAGCCTCAGCCTGCACCCCATCCGCGATTTCTTGTTCCACCTCGGATGCTAACCCTTCCAACTCGGCAAGGGTAGGTTTCGTGCTGTCAGACAACCAAGTGAGGCCACTGTAGTTGTCACCGTTGAGAGTCCACTCGGCGTCGGGGTAACGCTTAGAAAGTATCTGTGCAATATCCATTAGCCTGCAATCTCCATAACCGTAATCGTCGAAGCGGCACGCAAACCAACGCTCGAATCAGTGTCGGTTTGAGAACGGTTTACATAACCAGTAGACGAGCCAACGCGCATCTGCAATTTATAGGTAAGAGTAGAGGTTGTCGAGGGAGAATCTACAAACTCGAATGGGTGAGCTGGCGCATTGTTTCCAGCACCACCGCTATCCACGACAAAACCTTGCAACCGGCTACCAGCAGCGTCGCCAACAAAAATAGGCGTAGAGTCTCTAAGCAAACGCGCATAGGCGTTGTTCGTGCCGTCAATTCCCCTCATACTCAAGCTACCGGTCACCACAATTTTGCTAGAGGTAGAGCGCGGCGTAATGTCCACGCTCAAGCCAGTAATGTCTGCAAAGCTGGTGCTACTCGTGGAGAACACATCCGTCTTAGTCGTGGACACAACCTGCAAAATCCCGCCAGACCGAGACACCGCCCCAATCCACGAAGAAGCAGTCCCACCAGGATCAGTGTAATAGGTGTACATCGAACCATCAGTGTCATCCAACCACAACTGCCCCTCATACCCTGTAGGCGCTGTAGACTGCACCGCAACCGAAGGGCCAGCCGCATCCACCCACTGCTGCGACGAACCATCATCATAATAAACAAACAATTTACCGTCGTCAGAATCCCACCACATATCCCCCTCAGACGGAGAATCCGGTGCAGCAGTCCCAACAGTCACACCACCACCACCACCACCACTGATCTGCGTCCAACCAGTAGCAGTACCCGCATAAACCTCAACAACACCCGAACCAACA
>CAKZKU010000061.1 GCA_937124545.1 uncultured Microbacteriaceae bacterium
TGGCCCAAGTCAAAATGACCCGGTCGCCGGGAGAGACCTTTGTCACGCCCTCACCAATGGCTTCAACGATGCCCGCGCCCTCGTGGCCGAGAACAAGTCGTTTCCCCCAGGTCAAAGAATCGAAGTCGGTATGGCAGATGCCGGAAGCCTTGATCGCTACCAGGACTTCACCAGCCAGAGGAGGATTGATCTCGATTTCCTCGATGCTGAAGGAGCCCTTGCCGTCCGAGACTGCAGCTAATTTCATCGGTTCAGGTTTACGGTGAGTTCTTTGTATCCGAGCACGCGCTCGTAATCAGGCTCCTTTTCGATGCTTCTTTCCTCGGAAATTTTAGTGATTGATTTCAGCTCGCTGAGTTTTTTGAGCAGTGAGCGGATGATGAGCCGGGCTTGAATGGCACCGAGACAATTATGCGTGCCGTTTCCAAAAGCGATGTGTGGGTTCGGCTTTCGATCCAGACGGACTTCTTCGGGAGAATCGAAGATCGTTTCATCAAAATTGGCAGAGGCCCAGTTGAGCGAAATCCGCGAACCGGCAGGGACCTTAACGCCGTGCACATCTGTTGTGACCGGGCAGACCCGGCCAATCTGGGTGATGGGGGAGATGTAGCGCATGAGTTCCTCCGTAGCGGTGATGACCAACTTGGGATCTTCTCTTAATGAGCCCAAGGCTTCGGGATGCTCTGACAGGTAAGCGATGGTCGACGAGATGGAGTGGATCACGGTGTCCCGGCCACCTGCGAAAGTGAGATTCGCGAAGCCCAGCATTTCATCACGCGTGAGCGCCCGACCCTGGTATTCCGCCTTGCTGAGTGCGCTGAAGAAATCGTCGCCTGGATTCTCCTCGGCCCGGTCGAGCTGCTGGTGGAGGTAGCTTTCCAAAGCGGCCCCTTTTTCCGGGTCGTTATCATTGCCTTCCCGGAAAACATGCACTCCCCATCCAACCCAGATGTCGGCTTCAGACTCCGGAACATTGAGCAGGTAAGTCAGGGCGCGTGACTGGAGCGGGAGAGCGAAGTCGCTCACGACTTCAATCGAGTCCCGCTTGCTGGCTTCTTCGACAAGCTCAGCGATGAGCTGCTCGATGCTTGCGATGTAGTCTTTCTGCAAAGGGCGGCGGAAGTAGGGCTCTACGATTTTGCGGTATTCCTTGTGCTGGGGTGGGTCGGTTTCGATCGGCAGCTGTCGGACGCTCCGGGCATTTTCCTCCGAGGGGATTGGGACGCGGAAGGGGGCATCGCTGCTGAAGGTTCCGTAATCGCGCGCGGCGCTTCGCACGTCTTTGAAGCCGAGGATGACCGCGAGCTTCTCACCGGCGATCTCTGTTTCGAGCACTCCGTCCTTTTGGCGGGCCTCTTTAAAAGGGTCGTGGTAGGGGCACGAGGGCTTTTCCATGGCGATGGCCGGTTGTTAGAGTTCCACGACCTCGACGATCAATCCGTCGAGCTCATCGGTGATTTCAATCTGGCAACTGAGGCGGCTGTTGGCGTCGGTTCCGTCCTCAAGGTCGAGGATGTCCTTCTCGGTCTCGTTCGGCGGACCAACCTTTTCCAGCCACTCGTCCTTCACCCGCACGTGGCAAGTGGCGCAAGAGCAAACGCCGCCGCAGATCGCATCGATTCCGGTGATTTGATGATCCGAGGCAACCTCCATGAGGGTTCCTTCCGCGTCTTCGACGGTGATCTTTTCTCCGTCCGGAGTGATAAATGTAACTTTGGGCATCGTGGTTTTTTGGTTTTCAGGATTGAGGGAGTGACGTCTCTCCTGCTCATGCAGAGGAGAGTCGCCAAGGGGATATCAGCTCTCCTTTTGGGGCGGTCCTTTTCCGCCATGGGCCTTCCGGTAAGCGGACGGCGAAAGGCCCATTGTTTTCGAGAACACCCGGGAAAGATGGCTGTGATCATAAAAGCCGGTTTGCAGGGCGATGCTGGAAATTGTGTCATTCGTCTGCTCAAGCATGCGGCAAGCGGCTTGCACTCTGACCCGGGTCAGATATTCGCTGGGCACCACCCCGAAGAGCTCTTTAAAACGACGAATGAAGTGATTGTAGGACATGCTCGCCGTCTGAGCGAGCTTCTTGAAGTCGATCTGGTCGGAGTAGTTGTCATGCATCACCTTCACAGCATTTCCGAGTTTGTCGCTGGTCGTTAGTTGAGCCTGCTTATCTTCAATGTGCCGATGAATTCCGGCTACTCCGATAATTCCACCTTGGGAGTTTTTAATAGGGATCTTGCTGTAAGAGATCAGGCGATCAGAGCCGGCCAACTCAGGTGCGAATTCGATTTCATTGATGATGG
>CAKZKU010000062.1 GCA_937124545.1 uncultured Microbacteriaceae bacterium
TGAACGGTTTTTCCGGCAGCGCTTGCGACAGTCACGGCTTCCTCGATACCTGACTGGACTGCTTCCACCGCGGCATCGAGGCTCAAACCTCCCTGCACGTGCTGCTCAGGGGCCCAGCGAATTTCCCCGACAATGACGCCATCTGAGACCAGGTCTTCGACAAACTCCTTGGCAATTCGGCGAAGTCCAGCCTCGCTCTGCATGACTGCAGTCGTCACATCAAAAGTCTTTAGGTACTCGACAAGCGACCCGGAGTCAGTTTTGTTGGCGAACCATTTACGGAGGCGTTCAGCATCAACAATGGGTCCTCCAGTCTCATGATCGATGGGGAGAGTAATACCTTCAGCATCCGCGATGTCTAGAATTGTGGAGGGACGAACACCGCCATCGAGGTGATCATGAAGTGAAATCTTTGGAAGAGCCTGAATGTCAATTGCAGACGATGTTGGCTCAGCCATTACGGAACTCCTCGAGTTGTCCTGGCCCGAAAGCATCGGGCAATACCTCGTCGATGGTTTTGATGCCGCTCACTGTCTCCAGAAGCATCCCCGGTGCCGAGTGTTCGTAAAGCAGTTGACGGCACCGCCCACAAGGCATCAAGACATCATTGTTGCCATCCACGCACGTAAAGGCCACCAGCTTTCCTCCTCCCGTCATAGTGAGCTCTGAGACCAAGGAGCACTCCGCGCACAAGCCAACACCATACGATGCGTTTTCCACGTTGCACCCTGACACCACCCGACCGTCGTCGACGAGTGCCGCCGCACCCACAGGAAAGTGGGAGTACGGCGCGTAGGCCCGTTCCATAGCCTTATTAGCCGCGGAGCGCAGTTGCTCCCAGGGAATATCGATGGTTACTCCTTCACGTAGGGCTTACCGACGGAAGCCGGCGGCCGAACTTTGCCCACAAAACCAACCACGGCAATGATGGTAACCAGGTAGGGGATCATGATGATGAAGTCGGTGGGGATACCGGGGCTCACCTGGTTGGCCCACACCCGCAAAATGATGGAGAAACCAAAAAGCAGCGCTGCGGCTGACATGTAGAACGGGTGCCAACGCCCCAGAATGACCACCGCCAAGGCGATAAAGCCCTGACCGTTCGACATTTCTTGGCCAAAAGCCCCGACGTTCCCAATCGTGAATGCGGCACCCCCGAGCCCTGCTAAAGCACCGCCGAGGGTAACCCACCAGAAGCGGGTTCGGCCCACATTCACACCCATAGTGTCCGCAGCCATGGGGTATTCCCCGACGGCCCGAGCGCGAAGACCCAGGCGGGTGCGGAAAAGAATGAACCACAAGAGTGGGATGAAAAGAAATGCCAGAAACACCGTCAAACGGTTCTCAAAGAAAACAGGTCCAAGAATCGGGATTTCACTGAGAAATGGGATCTTCCAAATGCTGAACGTGCCGGGGTTGTTCACGCCTGAGCTGTCTTGAGTAAGCCATTGAGAGTAGAGAAAGTTTGTGACCCCGATAATCAAGACGTTCAAGACAACGCCCACAATGATTTGGTCAACCAAATAGCGCACGGAGAAGACGGCAAGGATAGTCGAGACCAGGGCTGATGCGACCATCGCAGCAACAAGCCCGAAATACAGATTTCCCGTCAGTGTGCTCACGACCGCCGCAACAAAAGCACCGGTCAGTAACTGTCCCTCAATCGCGATATTGACGACGCCCACACGCTCGGACATCACACCCGCCATGCCGCCAAAAATGATGGGGATGGCCAGCACGATTGCGTTTGCCAGGATGAAAGCAAAAGGCACACGATCGCCCGCTGCCAACCACCCGAGGAGCGAGATCACAGCAATAAGCCCGAAAATCAACGACCACCACAACGGGACCGGCCGCTGTGAGGAGACCGACCAAAAGGCCAAACCGGTAATGGCAAGCAGTAGCACACCGAGGACAACCCCCACTGTGCTCGAAAGCGCTGATATCGCGGGAAGGACTATCGCGGCATCATCTGGTGTGAGCGTGTATTCCACCAGCTCATCGCGACCGAAAAGCCCAAAGCCCACCAACACGATAAGGGAAAAGAAAAGCATGAGCCAGGGGGCTTTCCAGCTCACCTTCGCTTCAGCCAAGGAAAACATTCCCGGTCGGACTTCGATACTCATGAGGAAACCTTCTTCCGGCGAAGCGATGCTCTGATGCTGTCTAGGCGGGGGGTTGCTGTCAAAGAGGGCAGCCTAAAGATTGCTCGCACTAGGGGAGGTGCAGCTATAAACAACACAATCGCACCCTGCACGATGCCTAAGACCTCCGGTGAAACTCCAAGAACCTGCATCTGCGGCCCACCGGCCTTGAATGCACCAAAAAGCAAACCAGCAAACAAAATACCTACCGCATTTCCCCCGCCCAGCAAGGCGACGGTGATGCCATCAAACCCAATCCCCGCATGAATCGTCTCGGTGTATCCGACCTGCGTGCCGAGTGCTTGATTAGCGCCGGCCACGCCAACAAAAGCCGCTGAGGCGGCCATGGCCCACACATAAGTGCGCTCGACCGAAATTCCGGCAGTTCTGGCCGCGTGGGGGTTATGCCCCACCATGCGGAATCGATATCCGATTGATGACCGCTCCATGAGCCACCAGTAGACCGCGACCGCGACGAGTGAGAGCACAAAGCCAAGGTGGAGCGAGTACGTACCAGGGAAAAGCTGAGGGAGTTGGGCGGTCAGTGCCGGCGCTTCCGCTTTCGGAGTCCCGCCAGCATCCTCCTGTTGCAGAAGGTTGGGAGAGCGAATAAACCAGGTAAACAAGCTAATGGCCACGTAGTTGAGCATGATCGTCAGGATCACTTCGTGGGCCCCCGTCTGCGCTTTCAGAAAACCCACAAGGGCTCCCCACAGTGCCGCTCCCAGAATGGCAACAACCACAGCGACCAGCATGTGAAGAACAATGGGTAGCTCCATGCGTGTGCTGATCCAGGTCGCCCACAGGATGCCAAAAATCATCTGGCCGTTTCCGCCAATGTTGAAGAGCCCCACGCGGAATCCGAGCGAGATGCCTAAGCCAGCGGCAATCAGAGGACCCGCCAGTCGGAATGTTTCGGTCAGCGGGCGGAAGGCCGTGGCTAAATCATCAGCGCGAGTATTGAAAATTGAGCCGCGGAAAAGCGCTGCGTATCCATCACCCACCGTCTTCAACCCAGCCTGAAAGGCGTCGAGCAGGCCTCCGGCGTCGAGGGCCTTCCCCACGTCATCGCTAGAAACAACCATGAAGACAGCACCAACGAGAAAGCCGATAACAATCGAAAGAAACGCTCGGGTTGCTCCCGTTGAAAAGATTTCTTTGAGAAGATTCACGCGGCGACCCCCTCGGGCAGTATTCCGGCCATCATTTGTCCCATGTCTTCTCGGGAAATGGTGGGAGGAACAATCCCAACAATCTTGCCTCGATACATCACGGCAATCCGATCCGCCAAGTTGTAGACCTCATCCAGTTCTGTGGAAATAATGACCACAGGAATTCCTGCGTCTCGAGTCTTGATGATGCTTTCGTGGATGAACTCAATGGAACCAACGTCGACGCCCCGCGTGGGTTGCGCCGCGACAAAAAGCTGGAGATCACGAGAAAGCTCCCGTGCCACCACAACCTTTTGCTGATTCCCACCGGAAAGTTTCTTCACCAACGTCTTACTCGACGGTGTTCGCACATCAAAGCTCTCGATCAGCTCCTGAGAACGCCTTCGCCTCGCGGGAAAGTCAATAGATAACCCCCTTGTGTACGGTGCAGAGAAGGAACCGTCAAGCATGAGATTCTCTTCAATCGTGAAGTCGGCTACCAGCCCGTCCTTTTTGCGATCCTCCGGAACGTAGCCGACTCCCGACTCAAGCACTTCTTTGACCGTGGCATGCGTAATATCTCGGCCAGCAAGCGCGATAGACCCCGCGGCGACTGCGCGAAGGCCTAGGAGCGTCTCAGCCAGCGCGGTTTGGCCGTTTCCTTCAACGCCCGCGATGCACAGCACCTCCCCGGCATGAACATCAAGACTCACGCCGTCGATAACGCGCTGCTGTCTTTCGTCCACCACAACCAAGTCTGAAATTCTCAACACGGCTTCTCCGGGCTGAGCCGTCTTCTTATCCACGGACAAGTCAACTTCTCGGCCGACCATTAGCGAGGCAAGCTCTGAAACTGAAGTCTCCGGCGAGACCGAATCAATAACTTTGCCCCCCCGAATCACCGTGACGACATCAGCAACGGCCTTAACCTCGCGAAGCTTGTGTGTAATAAAAACAATCGACGTGCCTTCCGCGGCGAGCTGTCGCATAATGTCCATCAACTCGTCGGTTTCCTGAGGCGTCAACACTGCCGTCGGTTCGTCGAGTATGAGGATCTTTGCGTCACGCGCGAGCGCCTTCACGATTTCGACCCGCTGCTGAATACCAACGGGCAAATCTTCAATCAGGGCATCAGGATCAATGTCGAAGCCGAAGCGCGCCGAGATTTCATTAACTCGATTCCGGGCCGTCGCGAGATCGAGGGCGCCTAGCGAGTTCGTCGGCTCATTACCGAGAACCACGTTTTCCGCGACGGAAAAAACGGGCACCAACATGAAGTGCTGGTGCACCATCCCGATCCCCGCGGCCATCGCGTCGCCGGGGCCTGCAAAACTAACTTCCTTTTCATCCAGGAGGATGCGACCAGCGTCCGGCTGGTAGAGACCGTACAGCAGGTTCATCAATGTCGATTTTCCCGCGCCATTTTCGCCCAAAAGCGAGTGGATTTCTCCAGGCTTCACCACGAGAGAGATGTCGTCGTTAGCGACAACGGGACCAAACTTCTTGGTCATTCCCTGCAATTCAAGCTTCATCGCCTGGTGCTCCTTTTCAAGACCGGCCGTGCTGAAGAGAATGGGGGCCCCAGAACTGTGTCCGGGACCCCCATTACTTCACTTTAGAAAGTCAACCTGCTGTCTAGGACAGTGGGTCAATCGTTCCGTCAATAATGCCCTGCTTGATTTCCGCGAGGCGATCCTTGGTCTCCTGGGAAACCTTGTCGTCAAACGCGTAGAAGGGGGAGATGTCCGTTCCTTCGTTGGCAAGGTCACCCATGTAGTAGTCGCCACTGAAGTTACCGTTCACAGCGAAGTCTTCGATGATGTCGAAGGTAGCTGCGCCCATGCGCTTTTCAGCAGAGGTCAGGATGAAGTCGGCGTATTCAGGCGAAGTTGCCGCGATGTCTTTGTCAACACCAATCATCACTGCGTCAACGCCGGACTCCTTGATGGCTTCCGAGCCAGCACCAAACTGGTCTCCACCCACGGGGAAGAGAACATCCGCACCTTGTTCGAGCTGAGATGCTGCAATGCTCTTACCGGTGGGGTCGTTGGGGGCAAAGCCGCCCCAGAAGTCACCAGTTGCTGCCATGGGGTCCCAGCCAAGAACGGTAACAGGGGTACCCGTTTCCGTCTCGTAGGCCTTGGCGCCGAAGTAGTAACCGGACATGAAGTCAGTCACAGCGTCAATCTGAAGGCCACCGTAGGTGCCGACAACCTTGGAGGTCGAGTAGGCAGCTGCGAGGTAACCAGCAAGGTAGCTGGACTGGTTCATCTTGTAGCCCACGGGCTTCAAGTTGTCGTTTCCTTCGCTCCAACCGTCAACGGTCACCATGGAGACGTCGGGGTTTGCAGCAGCTGCGAGGTTCACGTCAGCCACCAAGTTGAAACCGACCGCGAAGATCACATCACAACTAGCGTCGACCATTGCCTGCAGGTTCGGGGCGAAATCTTCTGCGCTGTTGGACTCTGCCTCGGCGACCTGCACGCCAAGCTCGGTTTCTGCGCGAACCAGACCGTCATAAACGGCTTCGTTGAAGGAGTTGTCGTTCCAGCTTCCCTCGTCAGAGACGGCACAGGCGAGGAAATCGAGCTCCTCAGCGACGACGGCCTCTTCGACGGCTTCTACTTCTTCGGTTACTGCCTCTTCGGTGGAGTCAGCGGCACAACCCGCCAAAACCAGAGCAGCAGCACCGAGTGCGGCGATACCTGCGAAGGTACGCTTTGCGGTGATTGCTTTCACTTAGGTGGTCCTCTCATTACATATCGAACGCCGACTAATCCACCTTCGCGACTGTCGCCTCAACAGGGAGCCTCGCGAGGGAGTGTCCGGCTTGTTCCGCTATCCTACGGCGCCGAATGCGCCCGAACTCGAGGATGAGCACAGCTCGCACAAATGAGCCTCAAGCCTCAGTTGAGGCTCTCCCTACTGGGACCTCAACCCGACAATCGGGCTGGACACTTGGGTCACTGTGGCCATCGTTTTCTTGATGTAGTCGAAAAATCCGGCAGCATCGACAGATTCAATGACCCGGGCGTTGGGCGCCAAACCGTGCACTCCCCAGGACATGGCTGAATAGCCTCTCGTTAGTTCCGAATCTGCCTCGATATCCACGGCATAGGAGCCGCTCCGTGTAATGAGTTCCGGATGCAACAGCACTGCCATCGTCAGTGAATCCGGGTGGCTGGAACCCGGGATTCCCACGCTCTCATCGAATTCCAGCGTTGCCTCGCACACCTGGGCGAAAAATGACGCCACCGGGGTTCCGGCAGAGCCAATCTCCGCCATTTGCTCCCGCGAGAACAGAGCGTCTCTGACGGTCAAGGGCTCCCACGGGATCACGGTGATGTCAAAGCCAGCCTCGAACACGATTTTCGCCGCGTCCGGGTCAACGTAGAAGTTGAACTCTGCAGCAGCCGTAATGTTTCCCCGCGCGTTGTTGGAGCCCCCCATGATGTAAAGCGACTTAACGCGCTCCGGGAAGCTCGGGTCCTTCACCACCGCCATCGCAATGTTGGTCAGGGGGCCAATCGCCACAACGTTGAGCTCTCCCGGAGATTCTGCTGTGAGCCTCAGGAGGGCATCGACCGCATGTTCCTTCTCAGTCTCGACGCCGGAGTCATCCATGCTGAGCCCTCCGGCACCGTCGCCGTGAACGTTCTCGGCAGACACCCACGGGCGCACCATGGGCCGGCGGCATCCCAAGTAGACAGGACATTCTCCAAGAGCCCCAGCAACGCTCAAGGTCATCAGGGCGTTCTTGGTTTGCTGTTCAAATCCCACATTGCCCGCCACCATCGTCACCGCGCGCAGATCTGCTACTGGATCGAGAAGCCCCAACAAAATGGCCACGCAATCATCTTGTGCTGTGTCCGTGTCGAGAATGATGGGGATGGTCACCGCGCAGTCTCCGCGGCGATGACATCGGCAAAGTAGGCGATGGTTTTTTCTAACCCCTGGCGCAGCGCCACTGTGGGTTCCCAGCCCATTGTCGTTTGGGCGAGGGAGATGTCTGGCTGGCGCTGTTTCGGGTCATCCGCTGGTAACTCGCGGTGCTCGATGGAAGAAGTGGACCCCGTCAGCTCAAGAACCTGGGAGGCGAGCTCGAGCATGGTGAACTCGCCCGGGTTCCCCAGATTCATGGGGCCCTTCTCGCCCGCTGAATTGTCCATCAGTCCGATCAGCCCCGTCACAAGATCGTCCACATAACAGAAGGACCTGGTCTGTGACCCATCTCCGTAAATGGTCAGCGGTTCGCCCCGCAGAGCTTGGACGATGAAGTTACTCACCACACGACCGTCATCCGCAGCCATTCGCGGACCGTAGGTGTTGAATATTCGGGCCACCCGGATGTCAAGCCCATGCTGGCGGTGGTAGTCAAAAAAGAGAGTCTCGGCCACCCGTTTTGCTTCGTCGTAACAGGCGCGTGGACCAATCGGGTTCACTTTGCCCCAGTAGTCCTCCCTCTGGGGGTGCACCTCGGGGTCGCCATACACCTCAGAAGTGGAGGCCTGAAGAATC
>CAKZKU010000063.1 GCA_937124545.1 uncultured Microbacteriaceae bacterium
AACTTTATCAAAAAACCATGCTGCGAGCCGAAAAATTAAGCTTTAGATTTTATCGACCTTTGCTGCGAGCGGGACCTCTGCAAGCACCTGAATGGCCGAAATTAACGAAGCCAAGAACGAAACTCCAGCGAACCCCATTGACCAAGTCCTATCTGCATTGGACCAAGACATCATTGTAGACGAAAAACTCGAAAATTTACAGCAATTCATTGTAAAACAAGCGCAGGACTACAAGGCTTTAAGTGTGAAGCAATTCAAATTTATCAAGGACAACAACGCCCGTCTATACCAAGAATTGCCAAAAGCTCCTGTACTCGCAGAGTTTGCATTTATTTTAAAAGCAAAAGGAGGACCACTGCTGAAGGAGCAGTTTGAAAACACGTGGCAAGCTGCTACTTTGAATTACGCTACTACTGTAGAGTTATTCAATGCTATCTACAGCTACGACAAAAACGACAACAAACATAACAACGACATCCAAGAAGAAAACAAATTCGACAACATCAAACTGGCCGCCAACGCCGTCCTACTCACGTCGCAAAATACTCTCGCTCGAGCCTTGCAGCACTACAAACACGCGGCGCTCCGAGCTGCAAATTCAAACGCGCCGGCCCCCAACTCTGAACGAAGCCAAGTTTTACCACTTGAGGAGGTTAAATCCCTTCAAATCAGCCTCGACACAGCAGCACGCCTCCGCCGCACCCTCGCCCCAACTCCCTTCACACCCCGTGGCAGGGGATACAGTCAGCGAGGGCGAGGGCGTCACCGAGGCCAACGTCGCTACTACAGCAACGGTGGCGGGCGAAGCAACTACAGCAATTACAGAAACAGTTTCAACAGGGGAAGCGGCTACAACTACGGCAACAGCAACCAACAATACGGCAACAGCGCCCCAAACAGCAGCAACAGCTCCATTAACCGCGGTAGAGGCCGCGAATAATGCTCTACTCCATCAGGGAATTAGAGAAAAGACGCCTAAGAAACACATTCAACAGAATTTTAGAAGGCGCCAGCGCAATAACAAAGGCGGTTCATGGAGAAGGGTATCTCATACCTTTCAAAAACAAAAAGCCACCGTTAACACACCGCTCCCAGGCTATCAATACAGAAGCCGGAAGCGAGGGACGAATCCTAACCCAAAAATGGGAGGAGCTCGTCGCGCTAGGACACGCGATCCAAGTAAAGGACGACAGCCTGGGTTTCTACAGCCACAGCTTCGTGATCCCGAAAAAACAAAAAGGCGAATGGAGATTAATCAACGATCTCCGCAACCTCAACACATTCGTAAAGAAATTCAACTCAAAGTTGCCAGGCCTCCAGACGGCCATCGACTCACTATCGCACAACGATTGGATGACAACAATCGACGTAAAAAACGGGTACTACAACTGCCCCATCCACCCAGATCATCAGAAATATTTCAGATTCAAAGTTGAGGGAAAAGTATACCAAATGACGGGCCTCCCCATGGGCTTCGTCAACAGCGCGACAGCATTCCGCGCGTACATGCAACCTTTTATTCTCACCCTGAAAGAGCACTTCCCAACGACAAATTTCTTCGCATACGTGGACGACATTCTTATCAACTTCCCTCACATGCGCCAATCCAAAGCAAAGAGAAATCTGGAAGCTATACAATTTGCGCTCCAGGTGCTGGGTCTTCCCCTCAAGACCGTAAAATCAACCTTCCTAGCATCCAAGGAAGTGGAATACCTGGGTTTTATCCTGTCGTCCGCCAAGATGTCAATCACAATTCCAAAGAAAAAATTGAAATCTGTGCGAAAACAAGTGTTACGAACTCTTCGTCTTCACAGCAATGGAACCCTCAAGCTAAAGCACCTCGGCACAACAATTGGTCAGCTGATTGCCCTTCTCCCAGCAATCAAAGAAGCTCGACTTCACACGGGATTCCTTTACGCAGCCCAAAAAGCAACGATACAAGCACGAGGCACTTGGAAAGCCTCTCAGCCAGCAATACTGAACCTCGAAGCACGGGCAGAACTACAGTGGTGGGCCACATTCCTTCAGACTCAACGATTCCGAAAAATGTCGATTGCATGGAGAGGGAAAGAAATCACAGTGACCGCAACCGACGCCTCTCAGCATACAATCGCCGGAGTACTTCTCAAGCACGACCTTCCATACTTCAGTCGTTACCTCTCCCGGAAAGAGAGACGACTTCACATCAACATCAAAGAGCTAATGGCAGTCGAAGAAGCGATTATCATCTTCGGTCACACAGCAGTATCGGCCCATCTGAACATTCGATCGGACAGCAGCACAGTGGTCTCCGCGATCAACCGCCGGGGATGCAGTCAGGAAGGTGCGTCCCCAATACTACGCAGAATTTTCAACTGGGCGTTACAGACTGGAACACACCTCACAGCGACATACATATCGACACACGCAAACGTCATGGCCGACAGATTGTCTCGCGGAAAACAAATATCAGCATTCACCCAAGCAGAAACTCACTTTCTTCGCCATTCCATTCGCCGAGCACAACGTCGGCTATGCTGGATAGCGACACCAAAAGCAATACGCGACACATGCAGCACAGCCATCCAACTGCTATCACAACCCCCCACGATACCGTCAGGAAAAACTATCTTTCCTCATCCTTACCTGGTTTCGCAGCAATTGGACCTCCTAATAGCCAGCAAGTCTCCGAGTGTGGAAATGATCGTCCCTCTTTGGGCACAAGCTCCGTGGTTCAATCGCCTGGCCCAACTCTCATGCAGCGTTCCTCAGTTATTAACTCCTCACGGAATCCGTCCAGTCAACCAAGACACACCCTCCAATCTCTCCTGGAGATGGATTTCAATCAAGCTATCCGGACTCTTGAAAGAGCGTCGAGCATTCCGCAGGCAGCTACTCTCAGCGCACGCCTCGCCCCCCGAAGCATGGCCGCCTACGGTGCCGGTTGGAAACGGGTCCGAAAAACAATCACTGAGAACTCGCAACTATCTTCGTATACTTCGAACCCTGACAAAGAGCGCGAAATTCTAACTTCCGCTCTTGCACATATTGCCGCCGTCAGCACGTCGACTACTGGCTACGAGCATGCGAACACAGCCATAAAACATTTCCTCAGCGCTCGTTCGCCCGACTTCTCTTCCATTCGCTCGGCGATTGCAAAAGGAGTCCGTCACAACGTTCCCCCCTCGTCAGTACGTAGTACAATACCTAACATCCACGAATTGCTCGACAAAATTGTCCCTTTGTACAACTCGACCAGCCAGAAAGATCTCCGGGCTCACCTGGCCATCCTTCTCCTCCTGGGCTCATCCAGAAGATTGAATGATCTCGTCTCTATACATCGTCACCAAGATTCTCTGCGTTTTAATATCACGGCATTGGATGTGCCATCATGGGCCTCGTCGTGTTCGACACCTCGCCAGAGTTACATCGCGTGGCTTCAAGACATGCACCTCCTCGAGAATCGTGACATCAAAAATACCGAGTTCATTACTCTGTCTTTTCGAGGTTTTAGCACCAAAACTAACCAGGGATCTTACTCCCCCTGGGTCACTCTCACGGAATGCCGATTCTTTCCTGCCCTATGCCCGATTCGATCTGCAATAGCCTACCTCCGCGCTACTGAGGGCGTCTTCGAGTCACTTCCCGGCGATTCGCGCGCTCCTTGCACTAAAGCACCCGCCTTATTTGTCAGCATCAATGGCACACCTCGGAAACCACTCCAATCAAACACCCTTGCGGGTGTCGTCCGGCGCACTCTGGATCTCGAAAACTCCCCTCACACGCCTCACAGTCTACGAGGCTGCGCAGCGTCATACAAAATCGCCTACGGAGTCTCCAAAGCCACTGTCCTCCAGCTTGGGAATTGGCAATCTGAGATTACCTTCAACCAGTGCTACTTCCGCTTGAACTCCGTCCCCATTAACGTCCGACGTCTATCGGATATTTCAGTTCACGATTGGCGAGTGATCAGGGCTCATGCTCTTCTTCAGCTTCCCACGTTACCAGAGCTCACCTAGCCGACGTC
>CAKZKU010000064.1 GCA_937124545.1 uncultured Microbacteriaceae bacterium
TCTTCACGAGCTGTGTGAGCGGGGAGAGGGATTTGGTGAGTGCGAGAAGGTGGGCGAGTGCGCCTTCGGCGACAGCGTCCGTGTTCGCACCGGGGGTAATCACGACGTGAATGGAACGCGCGCGAGCTTCGTCGAGATCCACCCGCTCTGTTCCCACCCCGGTTCGTGCCACCACGCGCAAGGCGGGCAAGGTCGCAAACATTGCTTTATCGAGCTTGACGTGGGCGCGAACAATAGCGCCGACGGCGTACTCGAGGTCCTCCGGTGTCGGGTCGGCAATAAAGCGGGCTACCCCCTCGAGCACCGGGCCTACCGTGGCGGCATCGACGGGTCCCAGCCCAACCACCACGGGCAGTTCGTCAGAGTGTTGGACCATGGGGCTTCGTTAGTCGCCAGCCGTGAGCGCAGCAACTTGGGCGCTGAGACCGCGGCGCAACGCTAGAGCATCGGAACCGAGAGAGAGGTAATCAATTCCCTGCTCCTGCATAAAGGGGATGCGAGCCGGATCCGAGATAAGGGATCCCACGGAGAGGTTGCGAGCGTGGCCTTGTTTCACCACCTCGGCAAAAGCCTCGGTGAACACCGGGCTATCCATGTCTTCGGGAACACCCAGGGCAAAGGACAGGTCCAGCGGGCCGATAAAGAGCGAATCTATGCCCTTCACTGCGGCGATATCCGAGAGCTCGGACATCGCGCCTGCGGTTTCGATCTGAACGATGCACAAGCCTCGCGCTGTCGATCGCACGGAGTGGGAACCCCAGCCCGCGCTGCGCGTGTAGGAAGCGACACCGCGCTGACCCGTGGGTGGGTAGTCAAAGTACGACGCGTATTCCCGGGCTTCTTCGGCGGATTCGATGCGCGGCAGCATCACGCCCGCCACACCCTGATCGAGCACCCAGCCAATGACGGAGCGCTCGGGCTTGGGGACCCGAACCACCAGCCCAACGCCGGCAGCGTTGGCTGCTTGAACGCTGGGACCCACCTGCTCGAGGGTTCCGCCGCCGTGCTCCAAGTCCAAGAGCACCCATTCGCAGCCGGCCAGACCGGCCACCTCGATGGCGCTCGAGCTCGCGAGCCCCAAAAAGGTTCCCGGGCTCATGCCGGGCTTCTCGAAACACGTTCGCAGTGTTTCCACCGAGCGGGTGTTGTTCATCCGTGCCATTTCTGGTGGGAAAGCCCCACCTCATATTCGTCGCGTTTTTCCGCAATCCACTCTTGGGTGTAGACCTCCGCAGGGGCCACATCCCACCACACATCAGCACTGGGCAGATTGGCATGCGGGATTGTGGGAACCACAATAACCAGTGGGCCGTCGTGGTCGCGGGCCTTCAGGAGCGCTTCGCGCACTTCGTCGGCGCTGGTTGCGCGAATGGCGGTGGCTCCCATGCCTTCGGCCATTTTTGCGATATCGATATCGAGGTAGTCGCCTTCGAGGCGCCCCGCACTCTTCTCGGTGACCATGTCGTCACCGGTGCGGTAGCGGAATTCGTTACCGAAGTGCGAACCCGAACGCCACATCTGCAGGCGACGGATCACCTGGTATCCGTGATTTTCCGCCACGACGATCGTCAGTGGCAGGTTCTCTTGGCACGCGGTCACCAATTCGGTGGGGGCCATCACGAACGTGCCATCACCGATGAAGCTCAGCACCCGGTTGTCAGTGTTCGGGTTTGCCCACCGAACACCCATGGCCGCGGGGATTTCATAGCCCATGCACGAAAAGCCAAATTCAAGATGGCAGTGGCGACCCTCGGTGGCATCCCATGCTTTCTGTAAGTCACCGGGAGGACCTCCCGCTGCCGCCACAATGGTGTCGCCAGCGCGCGAAGTTTCCTGCATCAGGCCAATGAGCTGGGCTTGGGTTAGCAGAGCATCAGTGGGTTCGGAACCCTCCAGTGTGCTTTGATCAAACAGCACCGAGGGATCCAACGCTGCCTCGCGGATGCCCGCCCATTCGCTCATCAGACTGCTCACCCGGTCAGACCATGCGTCGGGTACCGAGTAGTCGGTGAGCTCGTTTGTGAGAGCAGCGAGCGCGCGCTTGGCATCGGCCACCACGGTGGTCGCCCCCTGCTTCAGGCCATCGTGCTCGGTGACGTTGATGGAGGCAAACGCCACATCCGGGTTATCAAACAGCGACTGAGATCCGGTAGCGAAATCGGCCAACCGTGTTCCCACCGAAATGATCAGGTCGGCTTCACGCACCAGGACGTTGGTGTGAGGCGTTCCCTCTAAACCAATACCGCGGCAGTGCCAGGGACCTGGGTTTTGAATAGCTCCTTTGCCTCCGAAGGTTTCTGCGACGGGAATCCCGGTCGCAGAGGCAAGCGCCTCAAGCT
>CAKZKU010000065.1 GCA_937124545.1 uncultured Microbacteriaceae bacterium
CCTCGGGCGTAAACTGAGCGATGTAATCGCAATAATCCTCGGCTGACCCAAAGACCAAAACGACGAGCTTCCCCCACCTCTCGCAGATCCCGGCTCGTCCGAGGTAGTCCATCACGGAGACATAGATTTTCTCGATATCGGTTAGGAATTGCTCCTCGAGCTCGCCCTCAAACGTCGTCATCGCAACGAAGTTCTCCGTTTCCGTCACCCGCATCGGTCCCGGAGTCCTGAAAACCAAGGCCTCCACCCACGTCCGGGCAGCGGTCCCCCACAAGATATTTCGATCCGCAATCGAACCCACCGCTTCAATTCTCCGGTGAACTTCATCCCAGTCCGCGCCGCTCCGATCATCAGCGAGTTGGAAGCAATCAGAGAAGTCAGGAGCGAACATGGGACAGGGCCATTGCCTAGTGTAGTCCACTAAGCAGATTGTGAATTAAGCAGGGAGGCCTTCGCGCGTTTGACTTTCTCGAGAATGTCAGAGGCTTGGGCAGTCCAAATAAAGGGCTTTGGGTTTTCATTGTGAATCTCGATGTAGTCCAGAATGGCTTTTTCAAGATCGGAGACACTGTGAAACACTCCGCGTCGAATACACCTCTCGGTAATATCTCGAAAGAAACGCTCCACCATATTGAGCCATGAGGCGCTCGTTGGTGTGAAGTGCACTTGGATGCGTGGGTTTTTCGCAAGCCACTCTTTTACCTTGGCATGTTTATGGGTCGCGTAGTTGTCGCAGATGATGTGGATGTCCTTCCCGGGTTCCACGCTCCTCTCAATCAGTTTTAGAAATTTGAGCCATTCAAGGTGTCGGTGCTTTTTGAGACAAGCCGCGATCACTTTTCCACTCGCTACTTCGAGAGCCGAAAAAAGTGAAGAGGTTCCATTGCGCTTATAGTCGCGGGTCATTGTTTGTGCCCGCCCTTTCTTCAGCGGAAGACCGGGCTGGGTGCGATCAAGTGCCTGAATCTGACTCTTCTCGTCGCAACTGAACACGACTGCTTTTTCCGGAGGGGAGAGATACAGGCCCACAATATCGCAGAGTTTTTCTTCGAATTTTGGGTCGTTGGAAATCTTGAAAGTTTTGTGCAAATGCGGCTTGAGTCCATTACGGGCCCAGATTTTGCCCACGGAGGTTTCGCTGATGCCTACTTCCCTGGCCATGAGACTCCGGCTCCAATGAGTCGCCCCACGGGGTTTGGTATGAAGTGTTTTATGAATGACTTCACTTTCCTTTTCCGGACCCAGAGCCGTAATCCGCCCGGGCCGTGAGGCATCTTTCTCGATGCCAGGCAAACCCAGTTGGGCAAAGCGATTCCGCCAACGTCCGACTTGCGGTTGGTCGATCCCCAGCTTTTCAGCGATGGTCTTATTGTTAAGGCCGTCGGCAGCCAGCAGGATGATTTTGGATCGCCTGCAAAGCTTGATCGAAACATTCGAGGCTTTACTGAAGCGCAGTAACTTTTTGCGCAGGGGTCCTGACAGCTCAATTGGTGGTGCAACTCTCACGGACCCAAAAGTACGATTATTGCCGTACTTAGGCAATGTCTTAATTAACTTTCTGTAGCGCGACCTACACTAGCTATTAATCTCCCAGCCCTTGCGATACTCCTTCGTGAGGAGTTTGTTTGCGGCTTCATCGTTTGTGATTTTGAAGTTCTTGGCATCCCAGTCGAGAGCCTTGCCCGCGCGGTGGGCCACATTTCCGAGCAAATTGTGTTCAATCAACGAACCGGAATAATCGAAGTTGCAGAGCGTCTCGCCCTC
>CAKZKU010000066.1 GCA_937124545.1 uncultured Microbacteriaceae bacterium
GTGGAGGCTTTGCGCGCCGGAGACCGATTACCGACACCGCCGCCGGGGGAAAACATTCCTCCTCTTTCTGAGGGGTTGTTCAGGGACAGTCTCTCCTCGGTGTCTTGACGCTCGAGAGCCTCCTTGAGAACGCTGAGGAACGACGCTCGTCCGGCGGCGGCGGCGGCGGCGGGGGCACCGTCTTTTTTGTCGTTGTTCTTGTTCTTCTTATCGTCCCAAATAAAGATCTCATCGGGAACGTCGTCGATAGGACTGATTCCAGTACGCTTTTCGGTCGGACTGGTTTCGACCAAGATACTCGGACCCAGGGTGATCGACCCTTGCGACGTCACGCTTTGGACCTTCGCCGACAGAACCTCGTTGCAGACGAGCCGATGATGTTGGCTCCATCTACTCACAAAATCTTGGGCGAAATCACAGTAAGAATCAATCGAATTAAACTGTCTCGACTTGACTGGATCCCTCTCACGTATCTTGGCAACCGACCTGGGGCCCACAACTTTGAGAAAGTAATCGAGGGGCCCGAGGTTACGGATATGCTCCGGGAGGAGATAGATGTCTCCGCGACATCCGGGGCGAGCGAATAAATTAAATGACGGGACCGGGGTAGCTAAGTTCTGGTTGCCCCGATCTCCGAATTCCTTGATACAAGGAATGATCTCTTCATGATCCAAGCCTTGAACTTCCGGTGGGCTCGAATCAAGACTGATAACGAAGGACTCCATCGAAAGAGGCGTTGATCGATCATAGACTTCGAGTACTGTGTCCCATGAAATATCCCCACAACCTGAGAGGAAGGTTGAAGAAAAATTGGTTGATCTCACCAAAGGGTCGCCTGGATCGATCTGGAAACTCGTGTTCGACAGACCAGAAAAGCCCAACGACTCCAATTCGCAATCACTCGCCGATCCATTCCCTCTCGAGGACATGAATCCTTCTAAATCTGTCTTTCCAGGTGAACCCTGGGTGCTTGGAGGGGTCACGTTTACTGCTGCTGCAGAACCAGATGACCGGACGCTCGGGGTCACCGTATATACAGACTGACCATGGGACCCGAGTTCGTGCATGGTCGAGTCATCCGATTCAGATGATACGTATCCCTCAGAAGGGCCACTCACAGATTCCGTAAAACTGACACTCATAGGATCAAGAGTATGGGCCCTGGGTGTTGGAACTCGTGTAGGGACCCATGACGACGTCCTGCCACTGGTACACTGTGTTTCCTGAAAGGAAACCACAGGTCCGCAGAAAGATTCAGACGGAGAGAGCGATACACTCTCATCGGACGGTCCATCCGATAAATAAATATTTAAATTCGGAGAAAAATCAGATAATTCAGCAGACTCGCGAAACCCCCCGGCACTCCCTAGTTCATTTAGACACCGGGGACCGGGGGCAGCCGAAAATTCTCGGGTTTCGTCCCGGAGGAAACAGAGGGGTAGTCGAAGTTATTCTCCTCGCAGACTTCTTTCAGAATCTGCTCCAAGGTCTTCCCAGACAAAATTGCCTTGAAATCGTTGAACTTCTTCTGATGTTTATCCTCACCTTGAAATACAGGCTTGTAAGGAATCCCCATCCGGGTCTGAGGATAGTCAAGCGCATCAGCGCAAGCCTTGCATTCGAGTTTCAGCTCCCTCTCGGCCCGTGCCTGGTCATATGTCTTGCCTCTGAAAATAAACCAGAACGGCTTTTTGTCGTTCTTCGCATACGACTCCATCACCGAAACGTGAGTGACAGCTAATCCCTTGAGCCACTCGAGACTAAGGCCCGTACGTTTTAAAATCCACCAATAGATCATCTTGGTGACCCAAGGTTCGAAATTCGGATGGCTTCCTCCACAGTGATTCCCCCCCGCACAGATCCCGAAGATGTGGAATATACAAATCCATGCAACTTCGTCCGGACCATAAATTATTTCCCCTTTTCGACTCCTCTGCGACTGGTCATCCGTTTTGGGAATAAGCTTCAGGAGCATAGGCTTCAACCAACCCTTCTCATCGAATCTCCACTTCAAATAAACCTCCTTGCGAAGGTTCTGGAGGAACTCGAACATAGTCCAGTTTTTGGGTAGCGTACCAGAATTAATTAATTCTTGCAGTTCGTGGACGTCCTGTGGGGGCTTAGGCTTGTCCTTCCCGTCGACGGCGGAATTGAACGAGCCACTAAGGTAATAGACCCGTCCATTGGTAGAGTGGAACCCGAAGAGGGGACGCGGGGAGTCAGTTCCGGTTGCCGCAAATGAAAATGAAAACCCGTTGAGTGACGACGAGCCAGCGGAACGCCGGCTGTTCGTGGCCTTGAGCCCGTTGTCATTGTCGAACTCTTCAATGTCCTCCCCATCGATTTCCTCGGTGAGATTTAAAGGGGGAGGGGTCGGTGCCGGCCCTGAGGATCTGACACTGCCTCTTGAAGCTGAACGGGAGCCGGAGTTCTCTCCCTGCTCAAGTTTCCGAACTCTATCACGTAAGGTGTCGTTGACCGTGAAATGTTGCGACCCTTCAGGAGCGCCCAGTTCGTATCTCGTGCGAAGCCGATTCTTTGGAATCGAGTATCCTTCGTCTGGC
>CAKZKU010000067.1 GCA_937124545.1 uncultured Microbacteriaceae bacterium
GCAACAAATCATCGACGCTGGAGCGGCTTCCAACCCCCCGCTTACGCTGGAATTGGATGATATCAAAGGCCCCAACGAAGAACCTGCGACCTCTGATTTTGATATGGACGGAGCGACTGATGCTGCGGAATTTGCCAATGAAACCAATCCGGTCGATCCTGATTCTGATAACGACAGCCTCCTCGACGGAGTGGAGACCAATACCGGCACTTGGGTCAACTTGAGTGATACCGGGACCGATCCTCTCAATCCGGACTCCGACGAAGATGGCATCCCAGATGGGATCGAAAACCCGGATGAGATCTACCTTGATGCCGATCAACCGGGAACCAATCCCAATCTTGCCGACAGCGATCAGGATGGTCTCTCTGATAATGCGGAACTCAATGCGGGGTCCGATCCCACCGACCCAGATGATCGCCCTTCCTCGGTAGTGGTGTCGAAATGGAGTTTTGAAGATAACCTTGCTGACACGGCGACGCTCGGTGGCTTCCCGGATGATTTGACCGATGAAACCGACGGGCTGGGTTACGTCCAGGGAGTCGTTGGGAAAGCGGTCCAGATTCGCAAGACCATAGGAATCACCAACAAGCTTTCAGCGCCTGACTCTGCCGACCTGAATCTGTTGGGTGATTGGACCCTGGAAGCGTTCGTTTGGAGAGATAGCGACAATAATCCTGCGGACGAATGGGAACGCTTTTGGCTCAAATGGGAAGGTGCTACTGAATATCATTGGTCCTTCCGGGGAACTTCAGGCGAGCTGATCCCTGATGGCCTTGATCTCTTCGCGAACAACCAACCCGTCCTTGATCACGATAACACCACGATGGGCCTTCCTGCCGAAACCTGGGTGCATGTGGCCTTGGTTGGTGATCAATCGGACAGCGGAACGATTCGCGGTTTTATCAATGGCGTGGAAGCCTTCTCGACTCCTTACGTCGAGATACCCCGGACGAGTGCCGTGATGACTTTTGGTAATGCCGGTTTAGGCGATCAATCAGTATTCCAATTTTCCGGCTACATCGACGAAGCTCAAATTCATCTTGGAGCAGTCACTGATGACTATCTCGCCTCAAGAGCCGCACTCTTGTTGGATTCTCCGCCGGTCATCATGGATGTGGCTTATCTTGCCGGATCTGATACAGCAACGGTGACTTTTTCTTCCGTAGCAGGCAGAACCTACTCGATGGAGGCTTCTCCTGATCTATTTTCGTGGGAGGTGATCGACGCAGACATTAATGCTTTGGGCGATGTGACGACTTTCGACGATGAGTCTGTTCCTTTCGGATCAAGCCGCCGTTTTTACCGCGTGCGCCAGCTTCCCTAATTAGCGAGGATCATTCCCCACTCCTATGAGAATTCCAATCCCCTTCCTCAGCCTGTTCTCGGCCTGTGGTGGCATCACTGCCATTCATGCGAGTCCGCTCATTACCGAGTTCATGGCGATCAACGACTCCTCGCTTGAAGATGAGGATGGCGAGTTCTCCGACTGGATTGAAATCCACAACCCTGACGAACTGGCGATCAATTTGGGTGGTTGGCATTTGACAGATGACTCGTCGGATCTGACGAAGTGGACCTTTCCAGCAGTCACGCTGCAACCGGGAGGGTTTCTCGTGGTCTTCGCCTCGGACAAAGATCGCGAGAATCCTGCGGGCGAGGTGCATTCCAACTTCA
>CAKZKU010000068.1 GCA_937124545.1 uncultured Microbacteriaceae bacterium
ATCACGGCTTGGACGAGGATGAGGCCCACACCAAAAGACAACTTGACCGGATCTCGACGTTATTCAGCGCTTCCTTAGACCAATCTGCAGTTCCATCCTTAAAACCCTCCGCTGTCGTTTTCTGGGTTAGGTTTGAGAGTTTCTGTCTAATGCCAGACTCTTGGGCGAGCCTGCTCAGGTCTGTAGCCTCCCAAGGTGTCGGGAGATTTTTCTCAAGGGTAATGAGTTCATCAAAGGGGAGAAGATTCAGCCAAAGTTCGATCTGCGTTTCCGCGAGAATGGAGACTGGATAGTTTTTCCTGATTTTTAACATTTCACCGAGAATTGTTTCTAGATCGCTCTCCGGTTTATCTCGAAGCGATTGAGCTGTGGCAGGATGCTTGAAAGGCACACACAGAAACAGGATCAGAAGAAAAAAACGCATCGGAAGGACCCTATCCTGAATGGGCGTTGAGTTTGTAAAACTCAGGTAAAATAAGATTGCGGATGATTGATCTCAACGTGCGGAGAAGGCAGTCCGTTCTTCTACGGTGAGTTCTTCCCAAAGGCTACTCCACGAGCTCTGCTCGGAATCGGTAGAATTGCCGGGGTGCGGTGGGATCGACCGGATCGGGGATCGATGAAGCCTGTCTTGGATTATCGTTACGGCTGAGCTCTGTCCAGGTGCCTTCAGCGAAGTTGGGGCTGCGCTCCAGGATCCAGATGGCGGTGCCTACGGCAGCTGAATTGTAACCGAATCTGAGAACGGGATGGTCTTCAGTATCGAAGCTGAGGGCGAGGTTGGCAGGGTCGCCGGGGTCGGAGAGGAAGGGGTCGGTACCGAGGGCGAACTCGACGCCGAAGGGTTTTCCGTCGCCGTCATGGTCGACGGCCCAGATGAAAGGGGTGGAAAGTTGTAGATCGGATTAACCCTGATATTCTGCAGCGCCGATGTCGGCGGTGGTGACGATGGGGTTGCCGCGTTGGTCGCTGACGCGGATGGAGTCGGTGGCGATGTCGAGGGCAGGCGATCCGGGGAGAGGGATCATGGTCAGGGTGGGGCCGCCGTAGTGTCGAAGGGGTGCGAGGAGGAGAGGTGTGGTGTTGGGCATTGGCGCGTTGTCGATCTCCAGGTCCGCGATGCCGATGAGGTTGCTACCGGAGAAGGCAAAGGAGTTGATGATACCACTAATGAGCCCTATGTCGGAACCTTTCTGGGGATCTCCAATGATGGTGTCAGAGATTTGGGTTTGAGTTAGGCCGTTTCCTGAGCTGGAAACTCCTGATCCTTTGTTCGTTGCAGAGAAGTTGTTGGTGATGGTGCAGTGTTGTATGTTTGTGCTTCCAAGCCAGTTGTAAACTCCGCCGCCGTTTGCGTTGTTGGCAGCATTGCCGGTAATGGTGCAGGAAGTGAGAGTTGTGAATTCATCCGCAAACAGGGTGTGGCTGTAAATTCCACCACCACCGCTGGAGGCTTCCGGCGAGACTGCCTTGAACTTGATTGTTGGAGACGGTGCAGCGGGTGAGGGTTAGGATGCCAAAGGCCTGGTAAATCCCACCGCCGGCGGCTCGATTTCCTTGGATCTGGTTTCCAGAGATCGTGCAGTCGGTGAGAGAGAGGGTGCCGGAGCGGTGGTAAATTCCGCCACCGTCGGCGTCTTCATTGCCTCCGAAGGCGCGTCCGTTTAGGATTTGGCACTTAATGAGGTTGAGGTTTTCCTGGTTATGAATGTTAGCGCCCGCATTCGCGCCCTCGTGGGAGCCGTTTTGAATGGTGAGATTGTTTAGGGTTACGGTTTGGAAGGTGTTGGGAAAGGGGAGGCGGTCATCGATAAAGAAGCAACGGGTTTCGTTGTTAGTGGCATTGTCGTTGATGAAATCGCCGTTGCCCCCACCGTCGATGGTGAGGCCATTGGGCAGTCCCGAGGCGTCGATGGTGAGGTTTTTTTCGATGACAAGTTCGCCTTCGGTCAGAGTGATGGCTCCACCGTCGAGGGTGGGATCGAAGGTGATGGTGGTGTTTGGCGCGGAGTGGTTGATGGCTTCGCGCAGGGAAATATCAGAAGGAGAGGCGAGCGCGGTCATGCCGTCGTCTTCGTCGTTGAGATTGGTGACAATTGTCTGAGCCGAGAGGGGAATGAGGGAGGGTAGCAGCGGGTAGAGGAAGGAGATGATTTTCACGTTGTGCGGCTCAGAGAATCAGGTGTTACGAAACGGTGAAAGGAATAGAGGTGGCAAGTAGTGCTACCGGGCGAAGACGGCAGTCCGTTCTTCATTGGTGAGTTCTTTCCACTCTCCGATGGGAAGGTCGCCGAGGGGAAAGGCGCCGATGCCTTCGCGGAGAAGTCGGAGGCAAGGATGACCGACGGCGGCTGTCATGCGACGGACTTGACGATTTTTGCCTTCGCGAAGTTCGAGACGCAGCCAGGAGTCGATGATGTTTTTACGATAGCGAACCGGCGGGTCGCGGTCGGGAATGGGAGGGGCTTGCTTGAGCAATTTGGCCCGGCAAGGGAGGCATTTGTGGCCTTTAATGATGAGAGTGCCGCTGCGGAGTTTTTCGAGTGAAGCTGGCTCGGGTTGTCCTTCCACGAGAACGAGATAGCGGCGTCGATGTTGGAAACGAGGATTGAGAAGGCGATCCTCGAGGGCCTTTTCGTCGGTGAACAGGAGGAGTCCTTCAGAGTCCATGTCGAGGCGGCCGAGCGGGAGGCATCGGGGCGGGAAGTCGAACTCTTTCAGCGTGCGCTGACCTTCGTCTCCGGGGTTGGAGTTGAATTGGCTGAGCACACCATAGGGTTTGTTGAAGGCGATGAGCATTGGGCAACAATGAAGGAATAGGGTGGAGACCTAAATGAGGAAGCCAAAAAAAAACGCAGAGTTTCGGAGGTCGGAACCGTCCGGGAACTCTGCGTTTTGAGATCTAATCCGAAGGCTAAACGAGCATCAGGGCAGGGTTCTCAAGGAGACGCTTGATTTCTCCGAGGAACTTGGCGCCGACGGCTCCGTCGACAACGCGGTGGTCGCAGCTGACTCCGAGGTTCATGCGCAGGCCGGGAACGATTTCGCCATTCTTGACGACTGGCTTCTCAATGATTCCGCCAACGCTGAGAATGGCTGCCTGTGGTGGGTTGACGATGGCGTCGAAGGACTCGACTCCCCATGCTCCAAGGTTTGAGATGGTGACGGTGCCTCCATCGAATTCGTTGGGAGCGAGTTTCTTATCGCGAGCGCGAACCGCCATTTCCTTGATCTCTTTTGAGATGGCAAGAAGTGACTTTTGCTCGGCGTTTTTAACAACCGGAGTGACAAGGCCGTCATCGACTGCGATGGCAACTGAGATGCCGACGTGAGCGAATTGCACGATATGGTCGCCATTGAAAGAAGCGTTCACTTCGGGGACTGCCACCGAAGCATTGATGAGCGCTTTCACGACGAAATCGTTCACGGAGTATTTGTTGCCGTGGGTGGCTTCGGCTTGCGCGTTGATTTGCTTGCGGAGAGCCATGAGCGGTGCGGCATCCACTTCGAGGTGAAGATAGAAATGCGGGATCGTGACCTTGGAGGTGAGGAGTCTCTCGGCAATGATCTTGCGCATGCTGGAGAGTTCGACGATTTGGTCTTCGCCTCCGGCCACCGGAGAAATTGCAGCGGGAGCGGGAGCTGCTGCCGGAGCCGCCGTGGGAGCTGCCACGGCCGTTGAGGCTCGTGTGGCACTGGCCGATGAAAGTGAGGAGGCATCTTCGTCGTCACTGGGGAATTTGGGCATGGGGGGCATTTTGGAGGCACTGCCTCCCTTTTTCTTGGCACTACCGCTATTACTGGGCGTAGCCGCCGCTGCTGGAATGGGCGGCATAGCTGGTGCCTTGGAGGACCGCGACGATGCTACAGACTTGTCTTTGGAAGATGACACTGAAGCAGATTCCTTGGTGGAGCCTGACGCCGACGATGCCACTGACGCGACGGAAGACGATTTCTTGCCTTCGGATTTATCCTTCTTCAGCTTCTTCTCTAGCGACTTGGGCGCTTTCGAGTTGTCTTGTACTTTTTCACCCTTGTTGTCGACGGTGGGCGTTGTTTTGGGTTTCTCTACCGATGGGAGCGGTGTTGGGGTTTCGGCGGGCATTGACGAGGTGGTCACATCCACGCTCGAGGCCGTGTCACGGGACATATTCGGTGCCTCAGGTGTTTCAGGAAGCTCCGTAAATGAGAGCACCGCGTCTCCGTTCGACGCGCTTGCTCCTGACTGTCCAACCATGGGTGACAACCCTCCCGCTGTCTGGAATGTCGTGTCCGCAGCACTGATACTGCTGTCGTCCACTGCTTCACTCACATCCACGGCTGCCGCTTTGGCTTGTGCATCCTGGTCGATGGGTTTTGACCGCATTTCATCATCTTCATCACGCACGCGGTCTACCGTTGGCAGCTCCTCGATATCTTCAAAGCCGTCGTCATAGTCGCTACTGAGTGCTAGGCTGCGGTTGCCAGCCGACAGTGACATGGATGTAGCCACGCCGCTCTCGGCACTCACATTAACGTCAATACCAGATATCGCAAGTGGATTAGAAACCACCGCCTCATCTTGTGTTATTGGACTGGCACTGGCTTGGCTCCCCTGTTTCGGAGAAGGTGACGCATGAACATCATCCTCGGCCGAGCTGGGCGTAGACGCCGCACTGGCAGTTAGATAGTCACTGTTGTCATTGATCGCATCACCCTGAGTCTCACTCCCTTTCACTGGTGAGTGGTACGACTCGAAGGATTGCTCTACGGGTATAGAGCCTACGGGAGAACCAATGACGCTGGTGTCGGCAGATGTTGAAGGGTAATTGCGAGGCACCACTCCAGGCTTGGACATCACTGGGGCACTATCCCCATCCTTGGCTGTCCTCGATATCCCCGCCTCCATGGAACCATCGGAGCTAGGTAAGTCAGAGATATCGAGGTTGACCACGGGCACGGGCGAAGCGGGGGTCCCCGGAGTTGCAGACTGCACTGCACTCTTAGGGTCACTCGTGACTAGTGTATCAGGGGTACCAGGCGTGACAGTCTCTTTCACAGACACCGTGACTGGTTCTGGAGGCGACTGCGCCGACGGCACTGGAGGCAGCTTGGTGCCAGAGCTCGCAGAGTTCACAAGCACCGCGTTTCTCTGAGAAGTAGGCGACAGAATGCTAGAGTATGCAGCTGACAGCGCTTGCGTGGATGCCACCGTCTCCGCCGCCTTTTGCGTCTTAACGAGCTCACCACGCAGCGCAGCATGCTGCTGCTCAAGGCGCGACAACCGCCCATCCACCGCCGACTGGAATGAGAGACCTCGCTGCTCAACCGTCGACACGGCACTGTCCGCAGCTGCCTGTGCCGCCGCCTTGGCGGCGTCGGTAATCATCTCCCTTGTACGCTCAAGATCCTGCGACTGCTGCCCGGCAGCCGCATTGGACAGTTCTGCCTGCATAGACAGCTCGCGAGACATGCGCCCCAGCCGCTCTTCCACATCTCGGAGTTTACCAGACAGGCGCTTGCCGTCGCTCTCTGTACGAGTATCCAGAGTGTGCGTCACGTTCGTGAGTTTCTGGATGCGCGTTTCGGCATCTTCCATGGATGTCTTGAGGATACCCAGTGCAGCATCGGCCTGGCCAATTGAAGACTGCATCGAACCGATGCTTTTGAGTTGCTCTGTGAGGCTTTCCATATGGCCAAGCCGCTCTCTCAGTTCTCCGACCTCTGTCTTTTCTGCACTCGTCGCTTTGAGCCCCATCACACTCCCCGTGGTCTGACGCAGTTCATGGCGCATACTTTGCATCTCCGTACTCATTGAATCGACTTTACTGCTCGTGGAGTATATCGTCTTCATCTCCGCACTACCCGCGAGCATAGACTCCAGGGCATCTCGCGAAGTTGTTAATTTCTCACTGAATTTAT
>CAKZKU010000069.1 GCA_937124545.1 uncultured Microbacteriaceae bacterium
CTTGTCGAAGGAAGAGGCCAAAGAGATTGTGCTGGCCCTTGTCATCCTCGCTCAACTCGCATTTGACGAAGTGAAAGATTAAAGAGAGCAACTGATGGACTTCAAAGGAAGAAAAGCGGTTCTGTACCGAAGAGTAAGCACCACTGACCAGAAGAATTTTGGGAACAGCCTGAATTCACAAAAATCTCAGCTCCTGAAGTGGTGTGCCACCAATAAGGTGGAAATCCTCAGGGACTTTGAGGAAGACCACTCCGCGAAAACCTTCAAGCGTCCTGCCTTTGAAGAACTCATTCAGTACATCTGCGACCACCCCAAACAAGTCAATCTTCTCCTTGTCACCAAATGGGACCGGTTCAGCCGCGATTTCTATGGCGCTGAGGAGTTCGAGCGATTCTTGGCCTCGAAAGGGGTAACGGTCCTTGACATCTCTAGTCCAATTGACCCTTCGGATGAATACCAGTGGTTAAGCAAGGTGATTTACCGCGCCCTGCCAGAGCAAGAGAATCGCATCAAGTCTGTCAGGGTGAAGGAAGGCATGAGACAGGGGCTCAAGGATGGTCGTTACAACAACAAGGCCCCCAAAGGGTACATCAATGCCCGCGACGAAGAGGGAAAACCTCTAATCCAGCCCGACCCCACATGCGCCGAGCTTGTGGTGAAGTTGTTTGAAGAGTATGCTCGAGGCCATCTGTCCCAAAATCAGCTTCTCAAAGACCCACGATTCAAGAACCTCAAGCTGAGCAAAAGCAATCTCAGCCGCATGCTCTGCAATCCCACCTACGTTGGCAAGGTGTTCATCCCAGCGTATCGCGATGAGCCGCAACAGCTCATTGATGGCCGGCACCAAGCCCTCATCGATTGGACCACGTTTCAACAGGTCCAGGACCAAATCTCCGGCAGAATTCGAAGCAAGGACAAGCCTGGCTCATTGAATGAGTCTTTCCCACTTCGTGGCCATCTTAAATGCCCATCATGTGGCAGCAACCTCACGGGAAGCCGGTCCAAGAGCAAGACAGGAAAGCACTACTTCTACTACCACTGCAACCCTCGGGTGGGATGCAAACACCGCTTGCCTGTAGAGCAACACCATGAAGCCCTGAGGGAGCTCTTTTCAAACCTCCAGCCTCATGAGGAGGTCAGGATCGTTTTCAAGGAAATCTTGAAGGACCATTTCGAGGCACAAGACGAGAAACACTTCAAGCAAGTCGCCAAGCTTGAGAAGGCGTTAACCAACCTGCACGAGAAGAAAGAACGGATGATTGGGAAGCTTATCGCCGGTGAACTCGATGACCATATCATCCAAAGAGCCGTGGAGAAGATTGATTCCGAGACGAGGGAGAACAAGGCTCTACTCGGCAAATTGAATGCAGAAGAGAACGGCATGGGCGAGTTCCTAGAGTTTGGGATGACCCTGCTCTCCAACCTCGGTGACTTCTACTCAAAGGCCAGTCCCAAGACAAAAAGGCAGCTCTTGAGTTCGATACTCACTGAGAAACTTGAATTGAGGGGCAAGAAGTATCGAACCCCAAAACTCAAACCAGGTTTCAATCACATCTATCAGTCAATCAGACATTTGCAAGAAAATAGCAAGAAAAAAGGAGAGCCCGTTTCAGAGCTCTCCCTCTCGGTACCCGGAGCGGGACTTGAACCCGCACGATCCATTCGGATA
>CAKZKU010000070.1 GCA_937124545.1 uncultured Microbacteriaceae bacterium
CTGGCCGCCGTTGACTTTATGGCCCACCCGGAGTGAGAAGATCTAAGGACGGTTCTACGGGGTGAAGGGCCGATCGACAAGCTGATTCATGACCGCCGGGAGCGGAAGAACGAAGCCCCCCTACCAGACGAAGTCGGGGGCTTGGTTCTGGAGCGGTGGGAACGCTGGAAAAATGCCTGGCGGCGAACTCTGCCGGAGTCTCCATGCCAAGACTTCGATGAGGACGCACCCGGTTGTATTTCCAACGCCAATCGCCGATGACCACACGGGCCTCGCTAAGCGTGTAGAACAGCTCCCGAGCGAGGCACTCCCGCCGAAACTTGTCGTGAAAACTCTCCACGTAGCCGTTCTGCCAGGGACTGCCCGGCTCGATATAGAGGGTCTTGATCTCCCGTTCACCGAGCCATTCGTCCAGACGCCGGGCGACGAACTCCGGCCCGTTGTCTGAGCGGATGTAGGATGGCGGCCCGTGGCGGGCCACCAACTGCTCCATGACCTCGATGACCTTGCCTGAGCCGATGTGGTGGTCCACATGCAGGGCATGGGCTTCACGGGTGTATTCGTCCACCACACTGAGCACGCGAAAGGCTCCTCCCTTCAGGGTCCAATCGTGGATGAAGTCCCAGGTCCAGACGTGGCCGGGATGCGAGGCCTTTTGCGGATGTCGCCCCGTCGAGTGTCCCACACGGCGCTGTTTCTTCTTCGGCGGAGGAACCGTTAGCCCCTCCTCGCGACGCACCTGTCGCACGCGCTCGTTACTGACCCGATGACCCGCATTGCGGACCAGTCTGCCGATCTTGTCGCTGCCCAGTTCAGGATGCTCCTGGCTGAGATCCACAACAGCCTGCTCCGCCTGCTGCCGGATCGGCCTTGGAACACGGGGCCGGTAACGATACGTCGAGCGATTCAAACCGAAGAACCGGCACGCCTGCCGCTGACCGCACTTCCCGTGGGCCACGGTCTGACGCGCCAGATCCCGGCGATGCGCCGCGCTCACAGCTTTTTTTCCAGCGCCTCCTTGAGGATCTTGTTCCCCAGCATCGCCTCGGCATACATCTTCTTGAGCTCGGCATTCTCTTTCTCGAGGGCCTTCAGGCGCTTGGCGTCCGCCTCGTCCATCTGACCATACTTCTTGCGCCACCGATTCAGCGTCGCCACTGAAATCTGCTTCTGACGGCAGAAATCCTCCTGGGTCAGTCCACTCGCGTCGTGTTCCCGAAGGAGGCGGATCACCTCCTCGGGCTTGTGTCTCTTCTGTTTCATCGTTTGAGGTTTGGTTCTTACCAAATCCTCTCACTCAATTCGGGCCAGTTTTTCAGGCGGCGGCCA
>CAKZKU010000071.1 GCA_937124545.1 uncultured Microbacteriaceae bacterium
GTCTGTGAGCGCATCGAAGAGCTCGTGTGCCGCCGCTTGTGTCACCTCCACGCTCTGGGAGGCGTCGAGGACAACATCGGCGATGGCATGCCTTTGTTCGTCGCTGGCTTGAGCCAGCACCCTTGCCGAAGCCTCTTCGGCGCTGAAACCGCGCTCTGACTCGAGCCGCGCCTGCCTCTGCTCGGATGGTGCATCAACGAGAACGACCACATCGAACTCGCCGGGGTCACGGGCTTCCGCTAGCAACGGAATGTCATAGACAAGCACCGTCTCTGGCTGAAGGGTTGTGACCTCACGGATAGCCTCGGCAGAAAGTCGGCGCACGAGTGGGTGAATGATGGCTTCCAAATCAGCTTTCGCCACGGTATTGCCAAACACCAGCGCACCCAGCGCCGCGCGGTCGAGGGTGCCATCTGCGTCCACAACCGAACCGCCAAAACGCTCCACCACGGCGGCGAGTCCGGGAGAACCGGGGCTAACCGCCTCGCGGGCGTACACGTCGGCATCCAAGACAACGGCGCCACGTTCTTCAAGAACCGCCGATACCGTCGACTTGCCGGCGGCAACTCCTCCGGTCAACGCAACAACGGGCATTCTCACACCCTAGCGACCGTTAACCAGATGTGGCCCCGCCGAAGCGGGGCCACAATCGTTCTGGTTACTCTGCAGATCCAATCAATTTGTCGCGGAGTGCCGAGAGCGCTTCGTCATCGGCGAGCGTCCCCTCCTGCTCGTCGGCCACGGGCTGGGGCATGACGCCTTCCGCCTCCTCTGCCGAGGACTCGACGGGCACAATCACCATGGCTGCCATGTGAGCGACCTGTGCTTTGTGCGACTGCCAGCGAGCCTGAGCGTCAGCGTACTGACCCTCCCAGACCTTCCGCTGGTCATCAAAGCCCTCAAGCCACTCGCCGGTCTCCACGTTGAAGCCCTCGGGATAGGCGTAGTTGCCTTTGTCGTCATACTCAGTCGGCATGCCGTACAGCGCGGGGTCAAACTCGGTTCCTTCGGGGTCGACGCCCTCATTCGCTTGCTTGATGGAGAGCGAAATTCGACGGCGCTCGAGATCGATATCGATGATCTTCACGAACACCTGGTCACCTGTGGAGACAACCTGCTCAGCAAGTTCAATGTGCTTATCCGACAGCTCCGAGATGTGAACCAACCCTTCGATACCGTCGGCGACACGGACAAAGGCGCCAAAGGGAACCAACTTGGTCACAGCACCTGGTGCAATCTGACCGATCGCGTGGGTGCGGGCGAAGATCTGCCAGGGGTCTTCCTGGGTTGCTTTCAGGGACAGCGAAACGCGCTCGCGGTCCATGTCAACCTCCAACACCTCAACGGTGACCTCTTGGCCAACCTCGACTACTTCGCTTGCGTGCTCGATGTGCTTCCAGCTCAGCTCAGAGACGTGGACGAGGCCGTCGACCCCACCGAGGTCCACGAACGCACCAAAGTTAACAATCGAGGAAACAACGCCCTTACGCACCTGTCCCTTGACCAGGCCTTCGAGGAAGCTCGAGCGGTTTTGGCTCTGGCTCTCCTCCAGCAGTGCGCGGCGCGAGAGAACCACGTTGTTGCGGTTCTTGTCGAGCTCAAGGATTTTCGCTTCAACTTCCTGGCCGAGGTAGGGAGTGAGGTCCCGAACCCGGCGAAGCTCGATCAACGATGCCGGCAGGAAGCCGCGCAGCCCAATGTCGACGATGAGACCACCCTTGACGACCTCGATGACCGTACCGGTCACGACTCCGTCGGTTTCCTTGATCTTCTCAACGTCACCCCAGGCACGCTCATACTGAGCACGTTTCTTGGACAGGATGAGTCGACCTTCTTTGTCCTCTTTCTGGAGAACGAGAGCTTCAACGGCGTCACCAACGGCGACAACCTCTGAAGGGTCGACGTCGTGCTTGATGGAAAGCTCGCGAGAGGGGATAACACCCTCGGTCTTGTAACCGACGTCAAGGAGAACTTCGTCTCGGTCGATTTTGACGACGGTACCTTCGATGAGGTCCCCGTCATTGAAAAATTTGAGTGTTTTCTCGACTTCAGCGAGGAAGTCTTCGGCACTGCCGATGTCGTTGATAGCGATCTGCTTCAGTCCGGCAGTTGTTGGTTTCGTCATAGGGATAGTGGTTGGAGGTTTCTACTTAGGCTGACTCCATGGGGAGCCCGCGTGGACAGGACAAAAAGCCCCTGAGGGCAAGCCTTCAGCCTAGCTTGCCGGCGGGAATGAGCACAAACCCTAGTGAGCGGCTTCATCCCACTGTGAACCAACACCGATCTGCACGTCTAGGGGCACCGCCAATTCGGCAGCCGAACCCATGTGTTGGGTGACCAAAGCCTCCAGCTGCGCCTGCTCCCCTGGTGCAACGTCAAAAACCAGCTCGTCATGCACCTGCAGGACCATTGTGGAGTTCAGGTTCTGTTCGTGGAGGTCTGCCTCGATCGCGATCATCGCGCGCTTGATGATGTCCGCAGCGGTGCCTTGGATGGGGGCGTTCAGTGCGGCCCGCTCGGCTCCCTCGCGCACCATTCGATTGGGCGAGGCCAGCTCCGGGAACGGCCGCCGGCGCCCGAAAATAGTCTCGGTGTAGCCATCCTCCTTGGCCTGTTCGACGACGGAACGCAGGTAGTCCCTCACCTTGCCAAAACGGTTGAAATACTCGGTCATCAGGCTTTTCGCTTCAGAAGTGGGAATAGACAACTGTTTCGCCAAACCGAAAGCGGAGAGACCGTAGGCAAGCCCGTAGCTCATGGCCTTGACCTTGGTTCTCATCTCCGGGGTCACTTCACCTGGCGATACATCGAAAATTCGAGCACCGACGAATCGGTGCAGGTCCTCACCTTTGTGGAAGGCCTCAATAAGCCCTTCATCTCCGGAGAGATGAGCCATGATGCGCATCTCGATCTGGGAGTAGTCGGCAGTGAGTAGTCCTGTTGCGGGGCTTTTTGCCACGAACGTCGCACGAATTTTGTGCCCCATCTCGGTCCGGACCGGAATATTCTGCAAATTCGGATCCAACGAGGACAATCGGCCGGTGCTTGTTCCCGTCTGGTCAAACGTTGTGTGGATTCGACCATCGGATTGAACCGCCTGGCGGAGGCCCTCAACGATTTGGCGAAGTTTCGTCGCATCACGGTGAGCCAGTAGCGCGCCCAGGAACGGGTGTGGGTTGGTCATCTGAAGCTCTGACAGGGCCTGCGCGTCGGTGGTGTAGCCCGTCTTGGTTGCCCGGGTCTTTGGCATTCCGAGTTCGTCAAACAGCACACCCTGGAGTTGTTTGGGCGATCCGAGGTTGACCTCGTGCCCAATAGCGGCGAAAGCAGCTGCCTCGTGGGTGGATACGGTAGCCCCAAGTTCCTGCTCGAGCTGGTCGAGCTGGTCGCGATTGCTGCCAATCCCTCGGGTCTCCATATCGGCGAGAACCTTGGCCAACGGCAGTTCGATCGTCTCCAGCACCGACCGCGTACCCGATTCCAGACCCTCGACGAGTGGTGTCCATAGCCGAAGCGCGCACCACGCTTCAACCCCAACCCCTACCGGTGGGTCTTCGGGGACGAGTTGGTCAGACGGTGCCTCCGGAAGATGGATGCCCAACTCCTGCTGAACGAGCCCGGCAAGTGTTGGTGATTTGCCCGCCGGGTGGGTCAGCCAGCTTGCGAGCACCACGTCTCCTGAGGGCGCCAGGGTCTCAATATTGGATTGAGCCAGTGCCATCAGCGCGAGCTTTGAATGGAAGTAGACGAAGCGGTGGCGCGGGTTGGCCAACGCGTCAATCAGTGGTTGATGATCGCGACTGCCTCCCGTGACGGGGACTCTGAGGCACTCGTCCTGATCTGCGAGCCCGATGACTGTTTCTCCCCCCGCGCTGCTCACCGAGACTCCAAGGGCGAGCCCCTCACGCTTATGCAGCCAGGAGGCAAGCTCCTCGTCTACGAGGGTTCGCTCTGCCGGAAGGTCCAGCGCCGGAGCGACAACGTTTTCTACCGGTGCGGGCGCCGAGGTACCGCCAGCTAAAGCAAGCACACGGTCTTTGAGAGTGCGAAAGGCAAGCCTGCCAAAAACCTCCTGGATAGCTCCGGCATCCATGGTGCCACGCTCCAATTGGGCGAGGGAGACGCCGAGGTCAACGTCAGTCAACAAGTGGTTGAGCTGCCGATTGAGGACGGCCCGTTCTCTTTGCTCGCGCAGGTTATTGCCCACTACGCCGGGGATCTCATCGGCCGCTTCAAGGACGGCATCCAGCGACCCGAACTGCGTAATCCACTTGACGGCAGTTTTTTCGCCCACCTTGTCGATCCCAATCAGGTTGTCGCTCGTTTCGCCAACAAGTGCGGCAATTTCTGGATACTGATGGGGCTTGACTCCGTAACGCTCCTCTACAGCCGCGGGCGTGTAGCGCTTGAGTTCGGAAACACCTCGCGCGCTCGGATAAAGAACCGTCACGCGCTCGTTGACCAGCTGGAAAGTGTCCCGGTCTCCGGACACGACGAGAACGTCAAAACCCTCCGCAGACCCGGTCGTCGCAAGCGTGGCGAGGATGTCGTCGGCTTCGAAGTCTTCCTTCTGCACAGTGACAACCCCCATGGCGTGCAGGGCCTCTTGAAGAAGGGGGACCTGGCCGATGAACTCCGCAGGGGTCTCCCCCCTGGTTCCTTTGTATTCGGGATAGATCCGGGTTCTAAAAGAAAAGCGTGAGATATCAAAAGCCACGGCGACGTGGGTTGGGTTTTCCTTCTTCAGCAACCCCAGGAACATGGAAATAAATCCGTGGATCGCGTTGGTGTGCTGTCCGTCCGGAGTGACAAAACTGTCAACTGGGAGGGCGTAAAACGCGCGAAAAGCGAGAGAATGTCCGTCGATGACCATCAAGGTAGGCTTGTCGCTCACGGGGTCAGCCTACCCGGCTCTACTCCCCCGCTAGGAGCAACCATGACGATCTTCCCCGCTGATTTAGACCCCGAGCTGGTGGCCCGCCTGGTTGAAACTGGGGGCGGACAACTCGCCCAAAAAATGGGCATTCAGCTCCTCGAACTCGGCGCTGAACGCTCAGTGGCGACGATGCCGGTTGAAGGGAACCGCCAGGTGATTGGTTTGCTGCACGGCGGAGCGCACGTGGTGCTCGCTGAGTCACTGGGGTCGCTCTCCTCAGCGGTTCATGCAGGACCCGGGAGATTTGCGGTGGGCATTGAGATAAATGCCACCCACTCGCAATCCGCGACAGAGGGTTTGGTAACCGCGACCTGTGAGGCTCTTTCTCTGGGGCGAACCTTGGCGACCCATCAGATCACGATCCGAAACGAGCAGGGAGACCGCCTTTCGACGGTCAGAATGACGAACATCCTGCGGGACCAGCGCTAAACGTCTGGATTGTCCGACTTTTCGGCCAGCTGATCGATGACGGTCTGCGCGACCTCTTTCATCGTCAACCTGCGGTCCATAGAGGCTTTCTGTATCCACCGGAACGCCTCAGGTTCGGGCAGGCCCATGGTGTTGTTCAGGATGCCTTTTGCCCGGTCAAGAACTTTCCGAGTTTCCAAGCGCTCCGCCAGGTCGCTGATTTCATCTTCCAATGCTTCAATCTGGGTTGCGCGTGAGAGCGCCACCTCGATCGCGGGGATGAGGTCGTTCGGGGTGAACGGCTTAACCACGTAGGCGAGTGCACCTGCTTCAGCAGCCCGCTCCACGAGCTCTCGCTGCGAGAACGCTGTCAGCAAGACGACGGGCGCCAGCCGCTTACGAGTAATAATTTCCGCAGCCGAAATGCCATCCAGCAGAGGCATCTTGACGTCCATGACAACCAGATCAGGGCGAAGTTCTTCTACGAGGGCTACCGCCTTCTCGCCGTCGGCAGCTTCTGCAACAACCTCAAAACCATTGTCTTCTAGGGTCTCAACGACGTCGATTCGGATGAGCGACTCATCTTCGGCAACTACTACGCGTCGCTTCGCAGAACTCAGATTCTCGGTGTCGCTCACCCCTTAAGCCTACGGTATCCTCAGAGGGCGCTTACGAGCGCGGCAAGCCGGATTGGCGGAATGGCAGACGCGGAGCACTCAAAATGCTTTGTCCGAAAGGGCGTGTGGGTTCAAATCCCACATCCGGCACGTAGCTTCAGTCTTGCCAAGCGGGTGCTGCGCCGCTTTGAGCGTCTCCCACAACATGCACGCGAAGGTCATTCGTGGACCCGGGCGTACCGGGAGGCGAGCCGGAGATCACCACGACCTTGTCGCCCACGCTGGCGAGACCGCCCTCCAATAGCGCTTTGTCCACTTGGGGATACATTGCGTCGGTGTGGCTGACACGGGGCACTGCGTGGGACTCGATCCCCCAACACAGCGCAATCTTCCGGCGTGCCTCCTCGGAGGGGGTAAACGCAATCATGGGGATCCGGGAACGCAGCCGCGACATGCGTCGAGCCGAGTCTCCAGACTCCGTAAAGACGCAGAGAAACTTTGCTTCCACGAAGTCAGCGACTTCAGCTGCAGCGAGAGTAATGGCGCCACCCTGTGTCCGAGGTTTCGTCCCGAGCGGCGGAATCCGGTCAAGCCCGTGGGTTTCTGAAGACTCCAAAATGCGAGCCATCGTTGCAACCGTGATCGAGGGAAACTGGCCCACGCTGGTCTCGCCACTGAGCATGACCGCATCGGCACCATCGAGCACGGCGTTGGCGACATCAGAGGTCTCGGCGCGCGTCGGCACCGGCGAGTCAATCATCGACTCGAGCATCTGCGTGGCGACGATAACGGGTTTCGCCATGCGGCGACACAATTCGATGGCTTTCTTCTGGACGATGGGAACGGTTTCCGGCGCCAACTCGACCCCCAGGTCGCCCCTAGCGACCATGACGGCGTCGAACGCGTCGATAATCTCTTCCAGAGCATCGACAGCTTGAGGCTTTTCAATCTTCGCGATGATGGGGACTGTCCGGCCCTCTTCACGCATAATCTCTCGAACCCGCGTAGCGTCCGCAGCATTTCGGACAAAGCTCAGGGCAATGAAATCGCACCCGAGACCAAGGCCCCAACGGAGGTCCACTTCATCCTTCTCCGAGAGCGCAGGGGCTGAAACAGCGACACCGGGAAGGTTGATGCCCTTGTTGTTGGAGACAGTGCCGCCCACGACCACAGTCGTCACCACATCTGTTTCACTCGAGCTCACTGCCTCCAAGCGAATTTTGCCATCGTCGATAAGCAATGTGTCGCCAGCGCTCACATCGCCCGGCAGGCCCTTGTAGGTGGTTCCGACCAGCTCTTTGGTTCCCTCAACGTCACGCGTGGTGATGGTGAATGTGTCGCCGTTGCGCAATTCATGGGGACCACTCGCAAACTTTTCCAACCGAATTTTGGGTCCTTGCAGGTCCACCAACACTCCGACGGGCTTACCCGTGTCCTCTGCTGCCCTGCGAACGTTTGCGTAGATTTCCTCGTGGACATCATGCGAGCCGTGGGAAAGGTTCATGCGCAACACATCCGCGCCTGCTTCGAGAAGCGAGCGGATGTTGTCGTAACTAGCGGTTGCTGGGCCCAGCGTGGCAACAATCTTTGCGCGTCTCATGAATCCCTTGGCTCTAAGCGTGGAGTGCGCGGTCGTTCGCGGTGACCGGCGCGGGTAATAGCGTAGCGCCTTCGAGATACTCATCCACTTGAGCTGCCACCGCCCGGCCTTCGGCAATCGCCCAGACGATCAGGGACGCGCCGCGACCGGCGTCGCCGGCAACAAATACACCGTCCACCTCGGTGCTGTAGTCGACCGAGCGACCCAGGTTCCCCCTGCTGTCAACGTCCACCGATAATTGGCTCGTGAGGTTCTCGTGTTCCGCACCTCGGTAGCCCAGAGCCAGCAGTACCAGGTCAGCAGGAATCTCGCGTTCCGTTCCTGGCTTGGGGAAACGTCCGCCATCGCGGTATTCGGTTTCCGCGACCACCACAGCACGAACCTCACCAGCGTCATTACCGAGGAATTCCACCGTGGAGGCGAGGAATTCACGCGCACCGCCCTCTTCGTGGGCGCTTTGGACTTGAAACAGAACCGGGTCAAGCGGCCACGGCGTCTGCTCCGGCCGCTCCGTGGGCGGCTTCTCGCCAATGGCGAGCATCGTCGTCGACAAGGCGTGTTGGCGGTGTGCGGTGCCCAAACAGTCGGCACCGGTGTCTCCGCCTCCCAAAATGACAACGTGCTTGCCTTCTGCGGTGATGAGGCTCTCTACCGCGTCCCCTGCTTGAACGTGGTTACTGGGAGTGAGATAGTCCATGGCGTGGTGGATGCCCAGTAGGTCCCGTCCGGGAATGTCGAGCTCTCGCGGGACGCTCGCACCGGTGGCCACGACCACCGCGTCGTAGCGCTCGTGGATTTCCTCCCAGGTTATGTCCACCCCGATCTCAACACCAGCGCGGAAACGCGTCCCTTCAGCTTGCATCTGAGCAAGTCGCTGATCGAGGTGGTGTTTTTCCATTTTGAAGTCGGGGATGCCGTAGCGGAGCAAGCCGCCGATTCGGTCATCGCGCTCGAAAACCGCAACTGTGTGGCCCACGCGAGTGAGCTGCTGAGCGGCAGCAAGACCTGCTGGCCCACTGCCGACGACGGCGACCGTTTTGCCGCTGAGGCGATCGGGCGGGACAGGTTGCACCCAGCCGTTCTCCCACGCATCATCAATGATCGACACCTCGATGTTTTTGATTGTCACCGGGGGCTGATTAATCCCCAACACACACGACGACTCGCACGGTGCCGGACAAAGCCTGCCCGTGAATTCGGGGAAATTGTTGGTCTCGTGGAGACGCTCAATTGCGCCTTTTCCATCCCCACGTCGGACCAGGTCGTTCCATTCGGGAATCAAGTTACCCAGTGGGCAGCCTTGGTGACAGAACGGGACACCACAATCCATGCATCGACTCGCTTGGCGGGTCAGCGCAGACGGGTCAGCTGCTCCATAGACCTCTTTCCAGTCTCCGATACGAACGTCGACGGGCCGGCGGGCGGGAAGCTCCCGCTCGGTGTACTTCATAAAACCGCGTGGATCAGCCACCAGTTACCTCCAGAATCCGACTCCACACTTCCCCGCCATCGGGGTCGAGTCCCTCTTGCGTCGCCTGGGCACGGGTGCGAAGCACTGCTTGAAAGTCCCGAGGAGTAACTTTGCTGATACTCGCCAGGGTCTCATCAACGTTCTCCAACAACCGGTTCGCGAGAGGTGACCCGGTCAGCGATGCGTGCTGGCGCAGAAGGTCCAGAACAATCTCGGCGTCAGCGCTGCCCAGAGGGCCAACTTCAAGCTCTCCCGCAACCATGGCTTCGCGGTTAAGGCGCTCGCTCCGCAGGTTCCTGACATAGGCCGAGCCACCCGACATTCCCGCGCCGATGTTCCGACCAGCGTCGCCCAAAATCAGGGCCAGTCCCCCGGTCATGTATTCCAGAGCGTGGTCACCAACGCCCTCAACAACAGCCGTGGCGCCGGAGTTACGAACCAGGAATCTCTCGCCCACGACACCGGAGAGGAACATCGTTCCCGAGGTGGCCCCGTAACCGATCACGTTTCCAGCAATGACATTGTGCTCCGGCGGGAATACCGACTCTGGGTGTGGTCTCACCACCACCGAACCACCCGAGAGACCCTTGCCGACATAGTCGTTGGCGTCCCCGGTGAGTGTCAGTGAGATACCTCCGGGCAGGAAAGCTCCCAGGGATTGACCGGCGGAGCCTTCGAGCTCAACCGTGATGGTGTCGGTGGGTAGTCCCTGCTCGCCGTGTCTCATCGTGACGTGGTGGCCCAAAAGAGTTCCGACGGCACGCTCTGTGTTTCGAATCGACCGCACCAGGTGAACCTTTTCGCCGTGGTCGATCGCCGCCTTCGCCGCAGCCAGCAAGTCCTGGTCGAAATGCTCAGCCAACTCGTGGTCCTGACCTTCAGTCCGCTTCAGCGGGTAGGCGGTGTCAAGGTGGGCCGTGGCAAGAATCGGGCCAAGATCCAGCCCATCCGCTTTCCAGTGATGAATCGCACGGTCCACGTCCAGCAGACCCGCCTGCCCGATCGCTTCTTCCAGCGAGCGGAAACCAAGCTGAGCGAGGTATTCCCGCACCTCTTCGGCAAGGAACTGGAAGAAGGTCTTAACGAATTCGGGGGTACCGCTGAAGCGTTTGCGCAGCTCAGGATTCTGCGTTGCCACGCCCACCGGACACGTGTCGAGGTGACACACGCGCATGAGGATACAACCGCTCACGACCATAGGTGCTGTCGCGAAGCCATACTCCTCTGCACCCAGTAGTGCGGCAATGATCACGTCCCTGCCGGTTTTCATCTGGCCATCAACCTGAAGGGTGGTGCGTCCGCGCAGGTTGTTCACCACGAGGGTTTGTTGCGCTTCTGCGAGCCCAATTTCCCACGGTGTGCCGGCGTGCTTGAGAGAGTTGAGAGGACTTGCCCCCGTCCCACCATCGTGTCCCGAGATGAGGACAACATCGGCTTTTGCCTTAGCAACACCGGTTGCCACGGCGCCAATGCCCGACTGGCTAACGAGCTTCACATGCACGCGAGCCTGAGGGTTCGAGCGTTTCAAATCGAAAATCAGTTGTTTGAGGTCTTCGATCGAATAGATGTCGTGGTGAGGCGGCGGCGAGATAAGTCCTACGCCGGGGGTGCCATGGCGCAGAGAGGCAATCCACGGATAGACCTTGTTCGCGGGCAACTGGCCACCCTCACCCGGCTTGGCGCCCTGGGCCATCTTGATCTGGAGATCTTCGGCCATGCTGAGGTAGTAGCTGGTCACGCCGAAACGACCCGAAGCGATCTGTTTGATTTTGCTTCGGCGATTCGGGTCGAGAAGGCGCTCTGGTGACTCTCCGCCTTCTCCGGTGTTTGAGCGACCGCCGAGTTCGTTCATCGCGACCGCCAAGGTTTCGTGCATTTCCGGCGAGATTGCGCCCATACTCATCGCGCCCGTGGTGAAACGGGCGATGATGCTGGAGGCCGGTTCGACTTCCTCGAGTGGGACAGCGGGCCGCTCCCCCGTCTTCAGTCGGAAAAGACCACGCAGGGTCATCAGACGCTCGGCTTGCTCGTCCACGCTCTTGGTGTACTTGCGGAACACATCAAAACTCTGCGACCTCGTGGCGTGCTGGAGCGTGAAGACCGTCTCCGGACTGAACAGGTGCGGGGGGCCTTCACGGCGCCACTGGTACTCGCCGCCCACGGGAAGTACTTCGTGTGGGTTGGCTCCCGCAGCGATCGGATACGCCAAGCGGTGACGCGCCTCGTTTTCCTGCGCCAGCACCTCGAGACCTACACCACCGATCACCGAGGTGGTGCCGGTGAAGTAAGCATCAACCAAGTCCTGGCTCAACCCGATAGCTTCGAATGCCTGCGCGCCGGCGTAGGAAGCAACGGTGGAAATGCCCATCTTGCTCATGATCTTCAGCACGCCTTTGCCGAGCGCCTTGATGACGTTGCGGACCGCCACCTCCGGCTCGACCCCGGTGATTACGCCGGTGCGGGCCAGGAGTTCGACGGTCTCCATCGCGAGGTAAGGGTTGACCGCCGAGGCTCCAAAACCGATGAGGAGTGCAACATGGTGCACTTCGCGAACGTCGCCGGATTCCACAACAAGCCCGACCTGCATGCGTTTGTTCCCGCGAATGAGGTGGTGATGCACAGCAGAGAGCATTAGGAGTGAGGGAATGGGGGCCAGGTCTTGGTGCGAGTCTCGGTCACTGAGCACAAGAAAAAGCGCACCGGCGCTGATAGCGTCGTCCGCCTCGCGACACATTGCCTCAAGTCGAGCTCGCAACCCGTCGGCACCCTCTTCGACACGGTAGAGCCCGCTCAGGGTGTGTGCCGCTGCGCGTCCATCCTCCAGCTTGAGGTGGCCGATTTTGGCCAGCTCGTCATTGTCAATGACGGGGAAATCGAGGGAGACCTGCGTCGCGTGCTCCGGAGTCGCGTCCAGAAGGTTGCGCTCTGGTCCAAGTCCGCTCGCCATGGACGTCACAATTTCTTCGCGGATCGAATCCAAGGGAGGGTTCGTAACCTGAGCAAATTGTTGCGTGAAGTAATCAAAAAGCAACCGGGGGCGGTCAGAGATTGCCGCAATTGGCGTATCGGAGCCCATGGCGCCCAGAGGCTCGGCAGCATTCTGGCCCATCGGACCCAGCAACACCCGCACTTCTTCCTCGGTGTAGCCGAAGGTCCTCTGACGACGCTGAATCGAGCTGGGGGTATGGATAATGTGCTCGCGCTCGGGGAGCTGAGCAAATTCGATGCGGTGATCCTTGACCCATTCACCCCAGGGCTTTTCGTGGGCAAGCTGTTGTTTAAGTTCCTGGTCTTCGATGAGCCGACCCTCTACGGTGTCGGCCAACAACATGGAGCCTGGACGCAACCGACCCTTGCGCACCACCGTTGATGGGTCAACATCAAGTACGCCAATTTCGCTTGCGAGAATGATGAGTCCATCGGACGTGATGACATAGCGTCCTGGGCGCAACCCGTTCCTGTCGAGGGTGGCGCCGACTAGGGAACCGTCGGTGAACACGAGTGCCGCGGGGCCATCCCAGGGCTCCATCATCATCGAGTGGTACTCGTAGAAGTCGCGGACAGCAGGGTCCATGTCGGCGTGGTTCTCCCACGCCTCGGGGACCATCATCATGATCGCGTGGGGCAATGATCGGCCCGAAAGCGTGAGAAGCTCCACAACCTCATCGAAGGATGCCGAGTCGGAGCCTCCCTCGGACACGATGGGCATCAATGGCTGGAGGTCGCCCAGCAGCGACGACTGCAACTGGTCCTGGCGCGCCCGCATCCAGTTGCGGTTTGCTCGAATGGTGTTGATTTCCCCGTTGTGAGCGATCATCCGGAAGGGCTGGGCGAGAGGCCAGGAAGGGAAGGTGTTGGTGGAAAACCGCGAGTGGACGAGGGCGAGCGTCGACTGGAAGTCCGGTGAGCTGAGGTCTAGGTAAAAGGGCTCCAGCTGCAGCGTGGTGACCATGCCCTTGTACACGATCGTGCGCGAAGACAGCGAGGGCAGGTAAGAACCGAGCTCCCGCTCGGCACGCTTGCGGAGTCGGAAAGTAAGCCGGTCAAGTTCAATGCCGGCCTTGTCCCCGGCGGCCGAGGAGACAAATATCTGCTCAATCACCGGCATTGCCGCACGGGCAAGGTCTCCCAGAATCTCCGAATTAACCGGGACATCGCGCCATCCGAGAACAGTCAGACCCTCCTGCACAGCAATAGCCTCTATACCGGCCTTCTCGCTCTCCCGCTCGGAGCTATCCGTTGGAAGGAAAACACTTCCCGCCGCAAAGCGACCCTTAGCAGGCAGCTCAAACCCTACGACGTTGCGAAAAAACTGATCGGGAATCTGAGTGACGATTCCTGCCCCATCGCCGGTGCCCTCGTCGGAACCCACCGCACCTCGGTGTTCCAGGTTGCGCAACGCTTCCAGGGCCTTCTGCACGATGTCGTGCCCCGGGGTGCCGCGGAGTGTTGCGACCATTGCCAAACCACAGGCATCACGGTCGTGATCTGGCTGGTAGAGACCAGCGGCGTCGGGAGCAGAGCTCCAACGTTGAAAAGGCGTGCGAGAAGACATGTCACCATCCTGAGGACTTGAGAGGGTGGGACGACATTGGCCCGGGAGAATTTAGGGGCGAGAACTCTGTCGTTGTGTGACCGGTTTCTCTTCCTTCGTGACGCTGTCTGACGGTTCGTCGAGAACAGTGTAAAAATCGTTATCAGAGTCTAGCGCAGGCTCCTGAACCCATTCTCGACCAGGCCGGTACGGGCCCGGTTCGCTCCCTGTGTGTCGACGGCCCTGGATGACAAAGATTGCCAATCCCAGCGCAATTGCGGCGAGAGCGCCCCAAATGTTGACGCGAACTCCCAGAATCAGCTCGGCCGGGTCAAGGCGCAGGGTTTCAAGGAAAACCCGCCCCAAGCCGTACCACACGAGGTAGAGACCGAGTTGTCGCCCCCATTGAAGCGACAGTTTCCTGCCAACCCACACGAGGGCGGCAGCACCGAGGAGGTTCCAGAGCATTTCGTAGGCGAACGTCGGGTGGAAGAGTGTGTCAGCCGGCAACCCGACAGGGATGGCGGCGTTCGGCCGGTCAATCATCAGACCCCACGGTAAATCCGTTGGCGCACCGAAGAGCTCCTGATTGAAATAGTTACCCAGCCGTCCCATCGCCTGCGCGACAAGCAGTCCCGGAGCAAGCGCGTCGGCGTAGGCGGTAAATCGGATACCGGTCTGACGTGCCCCAATATAGGCGCCCACCGCTCCCAGCGTGATGGCGCCGAAAATGGCGAGTCCGCCCTCCCAAACGTAAAAAATGCGCAGTAGGTCGGCCCCTTCGAAAAAATAGTCCGCCGGGTGGGTTATCACGTGATACAAACGGCCGCCGAGGATTCCAAACGGCACCGCCCACAGCGCAATGTCAAGAACTACCCAGGGCTCAGCCCCACGGGCGACCAACCGCCGATTACTTATCCACAGCGCGAGCCCGATTCCGACCAGGATAAACAGCGCATAGGCGTTGATCTGCAGGTTCAGACCGAACCAGTCAAGTCCGATGTCTCGGAGCCATTGGCCGATGTTAAAAGAACGCCATTGAGCTCCCGGGCTGGGGATACCGCTGAATTCCATGAAAACCTTCCGTCTTTTCTAGGCTACTCGGAACGCCGGGTGCCCGTGGAGAGCCCAGTAGCCAATGTCCGAACAGCGTCCACTCCCCCATCGCTCAGAGCGCGAACGAAAGCCGAGCCGACGATGGCGCCATCGGCAAAAGAGACCACATCAGCAACGTGTTCGGCGGTTGAAATTCCCAATCCCACGCATGTCGCGGTGGCACCCTGTTCGTACACCCGGGCGACCAATTTCTGCGCAGCAGAATCCACGTCGTCCCGGGTGCCCGTAATTCCCATGGTCGAAACCGCGTAGACGAAGCCGCGGGACAGGAGCGCGGAGTTTGCCAGACGCTCATCCGACGAGGAGGGCGCCGCAAGAAAAACCCGCTCTAGACCGGCGTTCTCAGAAACCTGGAGCCATTCGGTGGCCTCGTCGGGAATTAAATCGGGGGTAATGAGCCCCTGACCACCAGCCTCTTTGAGGTCCTCTGCAAACTTCTGAACCCCATACTGCACAACAGGATTCCAATACGTCATGACTAAAACCGGTTTTCCGGTGGCTTCAGTAATTTGCTTTACGGCAGTAAACACCTGGTGCAACTTGAAGCCAGCCTCGAGGGCCGTCTGCGTTGCCTTCGCGATCACCGGGCCGTCCATGACCGGATCACTGTAAGGAACACCCAGCTCAAGGACGTCGGCGCCGGCGTCCAGTGCGGCAATACTCGCCTCGACACTGGTTTCCCAGTCGGGGAAGCCCAACGGCAGGTAGGCGATGAGAGTGCCGTGGCCCTCGAGTTTGCGCGTTTGAATGGTGTCCGCGACGGTTGCCGTCACAGCCCGCTACCCGGCTCGAAAAGTCCGAAATAACGACCGGCCGTTTCCATATCTTTATCTCCACGGCCGCTTAACGACACCAAAATCGTGGCGTCAGGTCCGAGCTCCTGCCCCAACATTTGCGTCCCGGCCAAGGCATGGGCGGTCTCAATGGCGGGAATGATCCCCTCAGTTTGGGACAACAACCGCAGCGACTGCATGGCTTGGTCGTCGGTCACCGGGACATATTCAGCCCGCCCAAGACCGGCAAGCCACGCGTGCTCGGGTCCCACGCCCGGGTAGTCAAGCCCTGCAGAAATCGAGTGGGATTCAATGGTTTGGCCGTCTTCGTCCTGCAACACCAGCGACCTAGCGCCGTGGAGCATTCCCGGCTTACCTCGACTGATCGTCGAAGCGTGATGTGGAGTGTCGGCGCCGTCGCCGCCTGCCTCGTAACCAAGAAGGCGCACGTCAGCGTCATCCAGGAACGCATGAAATATCCCCATCGCGTTGGACCCTCCGCCAACACACGCAGTCACCGCGGTCGGCAACTGGCCGGTCAGCTCGAGCATTTGCTCGCGGGCTTCGTAGCCGATCACCGAGTGGAAGTCTCGAACCATGAGTGGGAACGGATGTGGCCCGGCGACTGTTCCCAGAAGGTAGTGAGTGGTGTCAACGCTGGCCACCCAATCACGCATCGCGTCATTGATTGCGTCTTTGAGAGTGCGCGACCCCGTCTTGACAGCCACTACCTCAGCGCCCATCAGTCGCATCCGGGCGACGTTGAGTGCCTGTCTCTCGGTGTCAACTTCTCCCATGTAGACCACGCAGCTCATGCCCATCAGGGCGGCCGCCGTCGCCGTCGCCACACCGTGTTGACCAGCGCCCGTCTCTGCGATGAGGCGATTCTTCCCAAGCCGCTTCGCCAACAGTGCCTGCCCGAGAACGTTGTTGATTTTGTGGCTACCAGTGTGGTTGAGGTCTTCGCGTTTCAGAAAAATTCGTGCCCCACCGCAGTGCTCTGCGAAGCGTGTGGCTTCCGTAATAATCGACGGCCGACCGGTGTAGGTCCTGTGCAACTCTGCGAGTTCGGACTGGAACGTTGGGTCCGCCTTTGCCGCCCGATAGGCAGCCTCGAGTTCATCCAGGGCATGTATCAGGGACTCAGGGACAAAACGACCGCCGAATTCGCCGTAGTAGGGACCCTCCACCAGAGACAGTTTCTCGCTCATGCCGCCACAAACTCCTTCACTCTTTCTCGCGGGTTAGCCCCGGTTACCAGCGCCTCGCCAATTAAGACCGCGTGGGCGCCCTGACTTCGGTAACGAGCCACGTCGGAAGCCTCGGCCACCGCGGACTCCGCAACCCGGATGACGCCATCAGGGAAACGGGGCACCATCTGACCGAAAAGGTCTTTGTTGAGCTCAAAAGTTGCGAGGTCTCGTGCATTCACGCCGACGATGTCGGCTCCCACAGCAATTGCGCGGTCGACCTCTTCTGCCGTGTGTGCCTCGACGAGCGCCTGCATCTCCCACTCTCTCGCCACCTCCAGGAGCCGCTCCGCGCGTTCGTCCGTAATTCCGGCCATGATGAGCAATACAACATCCGCTCCCGCTGCGCGGGCCTCGACAATTTGATATTCGGACTCGAGAAAATCCTTGCGCAGCACGGGAATGTCAACCGCAGCGGAAACGGCATGCAAATCAGCCAGAGATCCGCCAAAACGCCGGCTCTCAGTCAAGACGCTAATCATGCTGGCGCCACCGGCTTCATACTCCTGAGCCAGAGCGACAGGGTCGTCAATGTCTGCAAGCTCGCCTTTTGATGGACTCTTGCGCTTTATTTCACTGATTACGTGAATTCGGTCGCGGGGACTGAGCGCATCCAGAGCGGACCGCACAGGCCGCGCGCTGCGCGCCTGTTTCTCAAGCTCGTGGAGAGGAACCTCGTGTTCGCGCGAATTCGCGTCCTGGCGAGCGCCCTCGTAGAGTCCCTGGAGCACTCAGTGACCTTTGGGCTGATACTTCGGACCGTTCGCGCCCCATCCCATGGCCGATAGCAGGAACCCCAGGCCCCAGCCCAGCAGGGTGGCAATAGCGCTCACAACGACGAGCCACCACATCGCAAAATAGAACGCAACCGTACCCACGGACAAAGTGGTGATCATCACGATGACGGCGGTCCAGGCGGCGGGAGAGTGCCCGTGGCCCGGCTCGGTACTGGTGTTCATGAGGCTCCTTGGAGTTGGTGCTGTCATTCTACCGAAGTCGTCGGGTCGCGACCCTCAGAAAGCGAATCCCACGCTCCCTGGGAATCGCCCGCCGCGGTGGACGATGGTTGGGAGGAGTACCGGTCCCGCCCGGGAAAATCCCGAGCAACAAATTGACCCGACGCCGCACCCGTGAACGCAAGGGCTGAGGCCACCAGCGCAACAATGGGGGCGAAAGAGCGTTCAACAGACTCTATTTCGCCGAGTGCTCCCGTGCCGGCGATTCCGGTCGCTGCCTCGACGGCACTCGCAAGAGCATCCGCGGGCGGCTGAGAGACATTGATTAGCACCAGAAGCGCTCCGAGTGCCATCGTGGCCATAACTACGAGGGTCACACGACGAGTCACACGATGTAACAACAACGACGCGCCGTAGGCGGCCCCGGCAGCAAGGGACAAGCTCCACGCTAACGGCTGTGCTTCGGTGCCAGACAACCCCACCGTGACACCCTGAGACAGCTGTGCCGACCACCAGGACGCTGTGAACGACGCCAACAGCCCCACGATGCCCAGAATGCTGGCGAGATGGTGGAGCGCTCTCACGCGTGACCCGATTCAAGGGCATTGGCCAACCGAATTGCTCTGATAGGCGCGCCTGCCTTGTGCAACGTTTCTGAATACTCGGTTTCTGGGTCAGAGTCCGCAACGATTCCCGCGCCCGCCCGCACCACTGCCGAACCGTTGCTCATCCACAGCGTGCGGATCGTGATCGCCAAGTCTGAGTCGCCGTTGTGGCCGAAATACCCGACAACGCCGCCGTAAACGCCACGCCCGGTGGATTCGAGGTCGTCGATAATCTGTAGTGCGCGAGGTTTTGGCGCACCGCTGAGTGTGCCAGCGGGGAAGGTCGCACAAAACACGTCGACGCTGGAGGCATCGTCACGCAACTCACCACGAACCGTGGACACCAGATGCATAATGTGGCTGAAACGCTCCACCTGCATGAACTCTGTTACCTCAACCGACCCGGGCTTGGAGACCTTGGAGAGATCGTTGCGGGAAAGATCCACCAGCATGAGATGTTCTGATTTTTCCTTACCGTCATTGAGCAGGGACGCTGCCAGTTCCGCGTCCTCGGAGGCAGTGGCACCACGGGGTCGAGAGCCGGCAATGGGGTGGGAAACCACGTTGCCGTGACTGATGGTCACCAGCGCCTCTGGCGACGAGCCAACGACCTGGTACGGGTTGCCGTCCGCGTCCTTACACTCCAGCAGGTACATGTAGGGGCTCGGATTGACCTGCCGAAGAACCCGGTACACCTCAAGCGCACTGGCCGTCACTTTCTCGGTGAACTGTTGCGACAACACAACTTGAAAAACGTCGCCATCCACAATGTGCTGCTTGGCCGCCGCAACCATTTCGAGAAATTCCGACTTTTCGACGTCGGGGCGAGGGGTCACATCGCCGATTTCCGCGCGTCGATGCAGAGTCGACGGCGTAGGTTCGGCAAGACGCTGGTGAAGCGAATCGAGACGGCCTACCGCTTCGTCGTAATCGGCCACCCCCGGCCCATCAAAGCTATGTACGAGTGCTACGAGGACAACTTCGGAGGTGTGATGATCGATTGCCACAAAGTCTTTGACCATGGTGAGAAACAGCGTTGGTATGGCGCTCTCCCGTTCCTCGTTGTGCGGGAGCGTCTCTAGATGGCGCACCGCGTCCCACCCAATGTGTCCAACGAGGCCTCCCGAAAAGGGTGGCATTCCGGGAACGGGGTCACTCAACCAGCGCGAGTTCAGCGCACGCAACGCGGCGATAGGGTCGGTCGGAATGGGCCCGCCGAAAGCTTCCTCACTCGACATCGAAAGGCTCTGCCAAACGGCTACTCCGGCGCGTTCAGTGAGCACACCGTGCGCCGAGACACCCAAAAACGAATATCGAGACCAGGCGCCCGCCTGGTCGGCGGATTCGAGCAAAAACGATCCCAGCTGGTCCCCCAACTTCCGATAGAGACCCATCGGTGTTTCACTATCCACAAAGAGTCGGCGCACCACCGGGATAACCCGCCGGGTGGCCGCATGCTCGAGGAACTCTGCCTTGGTCGTGTCAGTCATGGCCCGGCCCCGAGTCGAAGCAACTGCGGCTACCCGTGTGACATGCGGGGCCGTTCTGGTGTACCGCGAGAAGCACTGTGTCACCGTCGCAATCGAGGCGCGCCGACACCACGTGCTGAGTGTTGCCACTCGTGTCACCTTTTATCCATAACTCAGACCGCGAGCGGGAAAAGTAGGTTGCGCGACCGGTGGTAAGAGTGAGGTCTAACGCCTCGCTCGTCATCCACGCCAGCATCAACACCTCTCCGGATTCGGCGTCCTGGGCGATGGCGGGAATCAACCCCTCAGCGTTGAAGACGGCGCGTTCGAGGAAGTCAGACTGGGCCTCCACAGCCCACGGGGAAGATGTCATCGAACCGTTGCTCCTGCATCGCGGAGGTGCTGTTTGACCTCGGAGATTTCCACTTTATCGTGGTGAAAAATGGAGGCTGCGAGGATCGCGTCGGCGCCTGCGAGGTAGGCGGCAACGCCATCCGGAGCCGTTCCCGCCCCACCCGAGGCGACCAACGGCACGGAGATATGAGGTCGGAATGCCTCCAACATCTCGACGTCAAACCCTTTTTTGGTGCCATCCGCATCAATCGAGTTCAGTAGTAGCTCCCCCGCACCCCGTTCACAGGCCTCAATCGCCCACGCGAGCCCGTCACGACCGGCGCTCTTGCGACCTCCGTGAGTGGTCACCACGTATCCCGAGGGCATCCCGGCATCGCGCTTCGCGTCTACCGAAATAACACACACTTGCGAGCCAAAGTGAGCAGCAATGTCATCCACTAGGCCTGGATTCGCCATAGCTGCGCTGTTCACGCTGATTTTGTCGGCCCCAGACTCAAGAAGGCGTGACACGTCCGCGACTGAGCGCACACCACCGCCCACGGTGAGGGGAATAAAAACGTTTTCTGCGGTGTGCCGGACCAAGTCGAACGTTGTGGACCTGTCATCCACGGTCGCGCTGACATCCAAGAACGTGATTTCGTCAGCGCCTTGTGCCCCGTAGAGCGCCGCGAGCTCCACCGGATCTCCGGCATCCTGCAGATTCTCAAAGTTCACACCTTTGACCACGCGGCCCCGGTCGACGTCGAGGCACGGGATCACCCTGATGGCGAGCGACATTAGATCCGGGCAGCGTGAATGGCGGACACCAAAATGGCTTTGGCTCCCAGTGCATAAAGGTCATCCATAACCGAGTTAACGTCGTGACGCGGCACCATTGCACGCACGGCAACCCACTCGGGGTCTCTCAGCGGGGAGACTGTTGGTGATTCAAGCCCGGGGGTGATGGCAGATGCTTTCTCCAGTAACGACACCGGCAAGTCATAGTCCATCAGCACAAACTGCTTAGCCACCCACACCCCGTGGAGACGCCGGCGCAGTGTCTCGATCCCCTCACGTGAGGAATCAGCGGCGATCAGCACCGCCTCTGACTCCAGAATCACCGGGCCAAAAACCTCAAGTCCCTGGGCACGAAGGGTGGCGCCCGTAGAGACGACGTCCGCGACGGCATCGGCCACACCGAGCTGAACCGCCGACTCGACCGCGCCATCCAGAGTGACGATATCGCTCGAGATACCGCGCTCCGCGAGGAAAGATTCCACCAAAACCGGGTAGGAGGTCGCGATCCTTTTCCCCGCAAGACCTTCCAAAGTGTTGAGAGAGGCGGGAGCTGCAAACCGGAACGTTGAGGCACCAAATCCCAGCGCTTCAATCTCGCTAACAGATGCCGGGGAGTCCCGTAAGAGGTCTCGTCCAGTAATCCCCACGTCGAGTGCACCCGAGCCCACGTATGTAGCAATGTCCTTCGGTCGCAAATAAAAGAACTCAACGTTGTTTCGCGCGTCGGGAACCGTCAGAGCACGGGTGTCACGTCGACCGACATAGCCTGCTTCCACCAGCATGGCCACGGCAGTTTCAGACAGCGTGCCCTTATTGGGCACGGCAACACGCAAGGGAGCGGTCATAGTGCTCTGTACACATCCTCAAGGTCAATATTGCGGGCCACCATCATTACCTGAAGGTGGTACAGGAGTTGCGCGACTTCGGCGGCAAGTTCGTCTTTGCCCTCATGTTCAGCAGCCATCCAGACTTCGGCTGCTTCTTCAACGATTTTCTTTCCGATGGCATGCACACCGGCGTCCAATAGCTCTACTGTGCGGGAGCCCTCAGGACGGGCGTCTCTCGACGCGAGCAGCTGGGAGTGGAGTTCATCGAAGGTTTTCACTCCCCCAGGCTACCGTCTAGGGGTTTTGGGTGGCGATCAGATCAATCGCGAACACGAGGGTCTTTCCCGAAAGGCGATGCCCGCCACCGCTGGGTCCATAGGCCCACTCAGGGGGACACACCAGCTCACGCCGGCCACCGACCCGCATACCGGGGATGCCTTCCTGCCAGCCTCGGATCAGGCTAGTGAGGGGAAACTCGATGGTTTGGCCTCGGCTCCAGGAGGAGTCAAACTCCTCACCGGTGTCGTAGTCGACACCCACGTAGTGAACCTCAACGACGGCCCCGGCAGCGCATTCCTCGCCTGTTCCTTCCACCACATCTGCCCACTCCATCGCGGACGGCGCTGGTTCCAAACGTGGTTCAAGTTCTGGTTTGCTGGTCATGCTTCTCCCTTGGTTGCTGCCTCACGCAGAGCGCGAATGTTATCTCCCGGTATCCCATGCCCGTACACGCTGGAACCGGCAACGAAGGTATCCGCACCGTGAGTGAGCGCAATGGGCAAGGTCTCCACCGTAATACCCCCATCGACCTGAACCAACGGCGACAGGCCCTGCTCCCCCAGGTAGCGATGGAGCGCCAAAAGCTTGGGCATCATTTCTGGCATAAAGCTTTGTCCGCCGGCCCCCGGCTCCACCGTCATGATCAACACGAGATCGGCCGAATGCACCAAAGGTAGGTACGGCTCCAAGGGGGTACCTGGCTTGATTGCTATTCCCGCACGGGCGCCGTGACTCTGTATTGAGTCAATGACCGCTTGCGGATCCGTCGCAGCCTCCACGTGAAAGGTGACCGATTCAGCGCCAAGCTCTGCGTAGTGGGCCGCGTGATCATCGGCGTTCGCAATCATGAGATGGACATCAAGCGGAACAGGCGAGACCTCGGAAAGCCGTTGCACCATCTGAGGCCCAAACGTCAGAGTCGGAACGAAATGATTGTCCATGACATCGACATGGACGGCGTCCGCGGCCTCGACATCTCCCACCGCCGCCTCGAGATTGGCGAAATCAGCGGCCAGGATGCTGGGGTGAATCCGAATGTGCACGAGTTCAGACTACCGAGCGCCGCTTACGCAGCAGTTGAATGAACATGTCGTCACACCCATGGCGATAGGTCCACAGCTGCACGGCCGTGCCACTCGCGGCACGGTCTATCGGGTGCTCGACGATCCGATCCAACACTTCCGGCGTGTTGATTGCTTCGGCGTCGTCCCGGGAACCGAGGACCGTCGAGACGATCTCGTGTGTTTCGGCGAGAACTGGTGAACAGGTCACGTACGCCACGACACCTCCCGGGGTAACGAGGTCTAACGCGCGATGCAGCAAACCCTGTTGGAGGGACACCAACTCGGGGATTTCCTGCGGAACCTTGCGCCAGCGTGACTCCGGCCTCCGTCTCAGAGCGCCCATCCCGGAACACGGCGCATCCACCAGCACCCGAGTCACCGGGCGCTCCGGTGCGGATAACGTAAGCGCATCTCCAACAAGGACCGACACGGTACCCGGCGCCGACGAGGTAATGGCTCGAACTGAGTCCTTGACGAGTCTCGCGCGGTGTGGTGCCCTCTCCCACGCGATGACCGAAGCCCCAACCTGCAACGCCTCGGCAGCGAGCACAGCAGTTTTCCCACCGGGCCCTGCACACATGTCCAGCACCACATCATCCTTCGTGAGTGGCTCGGCGTGGGCAAGGAGCAAAGCGGCCAGCTGGGACCCCTCATCCTGCACCCGAACCTCGCCGGAGGAAACACCGGGAACATGCGCAGGATTCCCGGAACTGAGGACCTCGCCTAAGGGGGAATACACGGTGTGCCCCTTTTTCGGGCGGGAGAGTCCGGGGAGGTGCGCCAGCGTCACCTGCGGGGATTCGTTGTGACCCTCCAAAGCCTCGACGAGCTCTGCCTGGTCACCCGTGTGGGCGAGGGATTCCTCAATGAGGCGTGCAATCCACGCAGGATGAGACGCCACGACATCGACTGACGCGCCGATTACAGCTGTCCACTTATCGGTGCCTCCCCTGGTTACGTTTCGGAGAACCGCGTTGACCAAGCCGCTCGCCCGAGCGAAACCCCGACTCTTCGCAAGTTCCACGCCCTCGGCAACAGCGGCATGGTCGGGAACCCGCAGAAACAACAACTGATAAATGGCCATGCGCAGCAGTATTACCACCCCGGTGTCCAGGTCGGCCAAGGTGCGCCCGGAAGCCGACGCGACAACGACATCAAGCTCTCCAGCGCGCCGCGATGTTCCGTAGACAAGTTCTGTCGCCAACGCGCGGTCACGGTCGGAGAGGCCACTCGAGGCGAGCGCTGGGGGCAAAACAAGATTTGTATAGGCGTCGTCTACTGCCACCTGCAGGAGGACGTCGAAGGCGACGGAGCGGGCAGAAGTTTTAGGCACGCAGGTGCACTCCAGCGGGCAGACCTCGATACCAATCGGCGGCCGGCATGGCACGTTTACCTGCAGGGTGAACCATCATGACCTCCAACACACCGTTGCCGGTTCCCACCAGCACACCAGCCTCCCCCGCGGATAGCTCACCAGGTGCCAGGGGGATCACGTCAGACGAAACACGGCCCTCCGTCACCAGCACACGCTGACCTGTGTCGGACCGGGTGGCGTAAGCGCCCGGCTCTGGAGTTGCTGCTCGGATGCGCCGGGACAGGTCTAACGCCGGTTGTGACCAATCCAGTTGGCCGAACTCAGGTCCCGGTTTTCCGGCATGGGTTCCCTCGCCCTGCTGGGCGCTGAGGACCAATGATCCCGTATCAATCTGCTCGATTGTCTCCAAAAGTGGGGTGATCGCCAGCTGAGACAGGGCATCAAGGACCTCCCCAGCGGTCTCTCCTCCACCGAGTGGCAACTCTGCGCTCGCGGCGATATCACCGGTGTCCAAGCCCTCGTCGATGCGGAAAATCGTCACCCCGGAAACCTCATCACCGGCCAGTAGGGCCTGTTGGACTGGCGCGGCGCCCCGCCATCGCGGGAGCAAAGAAAAGTGCACGTTCCACCAGCCGTGCGGTACCGCAGCGATGGCGTCGGCTGCGAGGAGTCGCCCGTACGCCACCACCACACAAATATCCGGCCTCCAACTCTCGACCGCAGCAAGAATCTCCGCAGTGGTGGTCGGTGTCGCGACCGGGATATCCCATTCAGTGGCCTGCGTGTGAACCGCGGTCGGCGTCAGCACACGCCTCCTGCCGGTGGGGCGGGGCTGACGGGTGAGAACCCCCACGACATCATGTCGCGACGCGTGGAGGGCGCTAAGAGCTGGAAGGGCCACCCGAGGGCTCCCCGCGAACATCACTCTCATCCGTCTGAGCCTACTGGGGCCTAATCCGACTCCCGTAGCAGGGCATCAAGTCGATCTGGGTTGTCTACGACGACGCGCAGCACACCCGGCTGGTTTCGACTTCTGGCCACGGAAAGCTTCTGCCGGACGGCCCGAAGCTCCCGAGTGACTCGGGCGCCCTCAGCGTAGGAGAAGCGAGCAATCACTCGAATCCCACCATCAATGGCCACCGGCCCCAAAACATCTATCAGCCCGCCTGTTGCCTCCAGCGCTTCTTGTGCTGGCTTCACCACAGAAGCCGGCCCCGAGAGGCTTGCGATCCGTGTACTGGGGGGCATGCGCAGAACGTGGCGCTGATCAATTTCATGACGTAGGAGGGTCTCATAGCGACCGGACGAAACGGCCAGCGCTGGTTGCCCTGAAACATCAGTCAAGAAACCCGTTCCGTCGTCAGCCAGCAACGCAATCGCGGATTCCCAGGCCTGGAGAGAGTCCTCGAGCGCACCGATGGATTCTCGAGAGAGCATCGCAGCCCCATCGAGCAGCAAAGCTGCTCGATAACCATGATCCGCCAGGGGCTCAGCCCCCCGCGTGGCGATGACCAGTGCGGGGGTGTTCGGCACCCGCGCTACCCGATGCTGCCCATCCGCTCGCACTAGAGGAACGCCCGGGAAAGATTTTCCAATGTCGGAGAGTGTCCGCTCAATGCCGTGCCCACGGGGAAGGAAGGATCCATGCCCGCAGAGAGCGCACCTCCAGGTGGTATCAGAGACACCGCACCATAAACAGGTGGGTTTACCGGCGCCCTGAGGCACTCGAAGCGGGCCGCTACAGCTTCGACAAAAACTCTTCTCCCGGCACTCCGCACAGGAGACCCCGGGTGCAAAACCGGTTCGGAAGACTTGAACCAAAACAGGTCCGGTTTTGAGCGCCTCTTTGGCCCCGCGAAAGGCCTGGGACGGCAGTCGAGCGGGGGCGTGTTCTCCCCCATCACCCAACGCAAGTTCTGTGGGAATGACCTGCGCGCGATGACTGTTCGTGGGCGCAACCGCTTCGACATAACCCTGCTCCACCCACCGTGTGACGCTCAGGCTCGGTACGAGGCTCGCAAACACGACGGCGCACCCCTCCAAGCTGCCGCGGACGAGAGCAATGTCGCGGGTATGGGGATACGGTGCCAGTGGTTCGCAGTGGGATTCGTCACCGTCGTCGAGAACGACCACACCCGAAAGGTTGTGCACCGGGGCATAGACCGCGTGCCGTGTGCCAATAACCACTCGCGCTCGCGGCTCTAGGCACTCAAGAAAGTTGCGGTAGCGCTCAGCGGGCGCAAGCTCAGCATGCAGCGACAGCAGTGCGCCCTCAGGCAGGGCGTCACGGAGGGGCTCTTCATACAACTCCATATGACGCCAGGTCGGGACGACCACGATCAAAGATTGCCCCGCCGCATAGGCGGTTTGCGCCAAGCGAGCGACGACCGCGCTGGAGCGCGGCAACCAGCGTCCGCGAGACCCGATTTCACCGCCGTGTGGGAGGTATAACGCGGTTCGGCTGGAGGGCTTCAACATGGCGCCCCACGAGTCATCCGAGAACCCGTCGACCTCGGCCAGCGGCCCTGATAACGCCGGAGATGTTGGATCCTCCCCGCGTTTGTCCCACCACTTCTTCTCTGTCCGTACATACCGTGGCGGGACAGCAAGACGGACGACATCGGACGTGCTGCCCGCTTGCCGCTCCGCTATGGCTTCGGCAAGGGCATAGATTTGTGGTGCAAGAAGCCCCACGGGCGACACAACTTCCGCAATTTCGGCGAGAGTACCGGTGTGATCGGTCGAGTCGCTCAGCCCAACAACGTACCCTTGCGCGGCAGTTTTTCGTTGGCGCAGTGGGACCTTAACCAACGAGCCCACCGCGACGTCGAGCGATTCGGGAATGGCGTAGTCAAAAGGGCGATCGAGCTGGGGCAACCTCGTATCGAGAATGACCTGCGCTATTCGCGTTTGTGGGCTCACAATCCACTAGCTTGGCGCAATTCCTCCACTCGGTTGAGTCGCTCCCACGGAAAGTCCACATCCGTTCGCCCAAAATGGCCATAAGCAGCTGTGGGAAGAAAAGGGGTATTCAGCAAATCAAGTTCCTCGATGATTGCACGCGGCCGTAAGTCGAACGTCGCGCTCACCGCGCGCTCGATTGCCTCGACGCTGACCTTCTCCGTCCCAAACGTTTCAACAAACACGCTCACCGGGTGGGCGGAACCGATCGCGTACGACACCTGCAATTCGATTTTGTCCGCGAGACCAGCCGCCACCGCGTTCTTAGCGACCCATCTCAGTGCGTAGGCCGCCGAGCGGTCAACTTTTGTTGGATCCTTCCCGCTGAAAGCTCCTCCCCCGTGCCGGGCCGCACCACCGTAGGTGTCAACGATAATTTTGCGTCCTGTCAGCCCTGCATCGCCATCTGGGCCGCCAGTGACGAAGTCACCGGAGGGATTAATCAGATACCGGGTGGTTGAGCTCTCAAGATCAACGAGGGCTAGCACCGGGTCAATCACGTGCTCCGCGAGATCGCTGGCAATACGGTCGTGCTCAATACCGGGGTGGTGCTGGGTGGAAATCACCACCGTGTTCACCTCTACCGGCATGCCATTTTCGAAGCCGATGGTGACCTGAGTTTTTCCATCCGGTCGTAGGTAATCGACCAAACCCGTTTTCCGGGCAACGGAGAGCTGTTGAGCGAGCCGGTGAGACAGCCATAGAGGAACAGGCATAAACGAGGGTGTCTCGTTGGTCGCGTAACCAAACATGATGCCTTGGTCACCTGCACCCAATGTGTCGTAGGGGTCGGTGGACTGTCCCCCGCGCGATTCCAGTGCAGTGTCTACCCCGGCCGCAATATCAGGCGACTGTTGGCCGAGCGACAAATGCCAATCAAAACCATCGGCATCTATGCCGAAGGACTGTTCGGTGTAACCAATGTCCCTCACCAGGTCACGCACAACCTTTTCGACATCAACCTCGGTGGTGGAGGTTACTTCGCCGGCGACGTGGATCATGTTCCCGGCGCTCAAGGATTCGATGGCACACCGTGACCCTTTGTCACCGCCCAAAAAAGCGTCCAAGAGTGCGTCGCTGATTTGGTCGCACATCTTGTCCGGGTGACCCTCAGTCACCGATTCGGAACTAAAAAACTTCATGAGCCCTACCTATCGGTCGAGCAGAGCATCCAATATCTGCCCTGCCACGGAATGTTTACTTCCGGTGACCGATTGTGACTGCGGGCTCGCATGATGAATCATTGTCACAATCGTTTCAACGTCCCCAAAGCCTAGCTGGTCGCCCACCTGGTTCACACACATGACGTCGACGTTTTTAGCGCCTAATTTCTCGCGGGCAAGGGCGTCTCGCTGGTCACTCTCCACTGCCGTCTCCGCGGAGAACCCCACCAATAGTTGCCCGGGTGGCTTGCTAGCGCCCAACTCCGCGAGGATATCGGGGGCTCGGTGAAGTACCGGGGAAAATGTTTGGCCGAGTTCGGTCTTCTTCAGCTTTTCCTGAGAAGGCTCTGCGGCCACCCAATCCGCCACGGCCGCTGCCATGATGACCACATCAGAGGTTGGCGCGACCTGCTGCATGGCGTCCCGCATCGCAACCGCCGTCGGCGCGTGAATAACGGTCACGCCTGTCGGTAAGGGAACCTCGAGATTCGCAGCAACAAGAGTTACCTCTGCCCCGCGTGCGCGAGCAGCCCTCGCTAACTGAACCCCCATTTCACCGCTCGAGCGGTTTCCGATAAAGCGCACAGGATCTAGCGGTTCACGGGTTCCCCCGGCCGATATGACGACTCGCTTTCCCGCTAGGGTTTGCGGCACCAGCACCGACTGGACAACTTCGGCGATGGCGTGGGGCTCGGACATGCGCCCTGCCCCGACATCCCCACCTGTAAGTTCCCCGGTCTCAGGCCCCACAACCGTGGCCCCTCGGGCAAGCAACGTGGCTATGTTTGCCCTCACGCTCGGGTGATCCCACATTTCTGTGTGCATTGCCGGGGCAAGAACTAGGGGCGCCGAGCTTGCCAGCACCGTTGTCCCCAAAAGGTTTCCGGCCAAGCCGGCGGCGAGGGATGCGACAGTGTGGGCGGTGGCCGGCGCGATAACAATTACATCCGCGCTTTGCCCCAGTGCGACATGGCGGACGGCGGCAACGTCATCAAAGAGGTCGTCGGAAACCTCGTTCCGCGACACCGCCTCCCAGGTCGGGCGGCCAACGAACTTGAGAGCCGACTCGGTCGGAACGACTGTCACATCAGCCCCAGATTTGACGAGCTCTCGCACTAAGGAAACAGTCTTGTAGGCGGCGATTCCCCCAGCTACCCCGACAACGATGCGGGGAACACGAGCCACCTCGGGCACTCAGGTTCCTAGGAGGCGTTGTGGTGGAGAACGAGCTTGCCCTCGTTCACCTCGCGCAAGGCAATACTGAGAGACTTTTCTTCCACGGTGGAGGGCACCAGCGGACCGACGTGCTCGTAGATGCTGCCGTCACCCAAGTCTGAGTAGTAGTCGTTGATCTGACGCGCACGCTTGGAGGCAAAAATCACCAACTGATACTTCGAGTCAACTTTGGTCAGCAGCTCATCAATGGGCGGCTTGATGATTCCATCGCGGTTGAACGACATCACTACTCCTTGAAATTTTTCGCCTCACGTGAGGCGCGGGCCAAGTCTACGATGCTTTGCCCTGCTTCCGCCACGTCGTGGTTTGTCACCAGAGCATCCCAGCGCTCCGCCGTCTTCAGTTCGCGCCGAGCAGTGCGCAAACGCAGCTTTTGCTCGCGGGTGTCCTCGGTTCCGCGCTCAGCCAGGCGACGTTCCAGTTCCTCGAAGCTTGGCGGGCCAACAAAAACCACCACTGCGTCTGGGATCTTCCGTTTTGCCCCCCTTGCGCCCTGAATATCAATCTCGAGGACCACGTTCACTCCCTGGTCAAGGAGGTCCTCCACCGGCGCTTGAGGGGTGCCGTAGCGATGGGTTCCATGCACCCATGCCCATTCGAGCAGCTCCTCGTGCTTGACCAGCTCGTCGAACCGTGACGGCGACACAAAAAAATAATGCTCTCCTTCACGTTCGCCAATCCTGGGGGCACGCGTGGTGGCCGAAACACTGAGAGCAAAATCCTCGTGATTTGCGAGAATCCACTTCGCAATCGTCCCTTTACCAACGCCACTAGGGCCAACGATGATCACCAGTGCGCCGCGAAGATGGGCATAAAAGCGCCGGAAGAGTCGGACAACTTCCTTGCGGAGTGCCGCGCGCTGCAAAACTCGCAGGCCGCCAAGCGTCGCAGTGGGCAACACCCCAGCCCGATCGAGTGCCCGGCGGACTTTAGTTGCCCCCACCCCTGGGATGGAGGATAGGAAAGCCTGCACACGAAGCCCTGTCACAACCGGGTCGTTGCTCGTCTCAGCAGAGTCGTAAAGCTCGAGGATATTCACGGTGCCGGCGGCAATTTGAGCTTTTACCGCCGCGCGCGCCCGACGTCTTTCAATGGCGCGGGCAGAGAGGCTGGCGGCATCAAAATCGACGTTCACAACCCGAGCTCCGACCGAGCGTGATGGATTCGGTCGACAAACCCATCAGCGCCACCACTAACCAGCGAGCGGGCGGCGACAGGCAACAACCTTTCCGTGTGAGGGAAGAGTGATGACGCATCTGCCAGAGCTACACCCTGGGCACCAAAACCTGGCGCCAACACCGTCATGCCCGTTGCTGTAGCAAGGTCAAGGCCCAGCGCGTGCTGGTCAACAGTGGCGCCCACCACCACACCGTGCGTAGAGCGTGTGTCGGGGTGGAGAGAATGGAAGACCTCAAGCTCCGCGAATACCTGGCGGGCAACGGTGTCACCGCTCCGCCCCCGTGAGCTTTGAAGGTGGGACGCCTCGGGGTTGCTCGTTGCTGCAAGCACAAATATTCCTTTGTTGTGCTCTGCGGCAAGCTCTAACGCCGGCCTCAGCGCTCCCACCCCCAGATAGGGGCTGACGGTAACCGCGTCAACCTCAAAATCAGCACCCGGAGTGAGCCAGGCTTGCGCGTAGGCGGCCATGGTGGTCCCGATATCCCCTCGTTTCGCATCACCAATGGAGTGCAATCCGCCACTGCGCAGGTCCGCGAGGAGTGCGGCCAAAGCCGTCATTCCAGCAATCCCGTGGCGCTCGAAAAGGGCAACTTGGGGTTTGACGACGCGCACCCCGGCGGACCTCAGTTCCACTGCGATCTGGCCTACAAAGGACTGTAAACCTTCAGGTGAATCGGAGCAGCCCCAATCAGCGAGAACAGCGGGGTGAGGATCGACCCCCACACACAACTCCACCGAGCGTTTACCCCCGACAAAAAGATTCTGAAAAGTCACTGATTACGCGCCTTCTCGTAGTCCTGCAGGCTGGTGACGCTGGGATTTTCTGGGCTGAATTCGAGAGAAGCCACCGCTGCGCCCAACTGGGCAATGGTGGTGAAAAGGGCCTTGTCCGCAGCCACTGTGGCCGTACGGATTTCATAGCCGTCAGCTCGAGCGCTTCTGCCTCGCGGGGTGTTAATCACCATGTCGATCTCACCCGCATGGATCAGGTCGACGATGCTTGGTCCATCGCTGTCGGGGCCGACCTCGGTGTGCTTGCGGATAACCCTTGCCGGAATTCCGTAGCGCGCGAGGGTTTCAGCGGTCCCTTCGGTCGCAATCAGGGTGAAACCGAGCTGCGACAGACGCAGAATGGGCAGAATGACCGACCTCTTGTCGCGATCGGCGACTGACACGAACACCGTTCCCGATCGCGGGACTCCGCCGTACGCAGCCTCCTGGCTCTTAGCAAAAGCCTCCGGGAAAGAGGGGGCGATGCCCATGACCTCTCCGGTAGAGCGCATCTCCGGGCCCAGGATCGAATCCACAATGTCTCCTGCCGGCGTCCTGAAACGCTTGAAGGGCAACACAGCTTCCTTCACCGACACCGGGGACGAGGATGGAACGTGACGGCCATCCTGTTCAGGAAGGACTCCCTGTTCAATGAGGTCTGCAATGCTGACACCTGCCATAACGAGAGCAGCGGCCCGGGCCAGCTGGATTCCCAGCGCTTTTGATACGAAGGGAACGGTGCGAGACGCGCGAGGGTTGGCTTCCAGCACGTAAAGGACCCCGGCGGCGACCGCAAATTGGACATTAATAAGACCGCGCACGCCGATCCCTCGAGCGAGTTTCTCCACGCCGCCACAGACCGCCTGCACCACTTCCCGACCCAGTGTCACTGGCGGGAGCGTGCACGAGGAATCACCCGAGTGGATGCCGGCTTCTTCGATGTGCTCCATCACGCCACCGATGTAAAGGGTTTCGCCGTCGAAAACCGCGTCTACATCAATCTCCACAGCGTCATCAAGAAAACGGTCGACTAACAGCGGAGCGTCGGGCCCGACAATCGCGAACTCTTCGATCCGAGAGAAGTAGTCCTCGAGTGATGCTTGGTCGTAGACAATTTCCATTCCACGGCCACCGAGCACATAGCTGGGTCGAACCAATACGGGGAACCCAATGTCCGTGGCGATCTCAAGCGCCTCGCCCAAGTCTGTGGCCACACCGTTTCGTGGTGCCACCAATCCGGCCTGATCAAGGATGCGCGCAAAGGAACCACGCTCTTCGGCGGTGTCAATGGCCTCGGGTGTCGTGCCAAGAATCGGCACCCCAGCAGCCTTCAACCCCTCAGCCAAGCCCAGGGCGGTTTGTCCGCCGAGCTGGACGAGCACCCCGAGCATCTCCCCCGCGGCACTTTCTTGGTGGACAATTTCCAGAACATCCTCCAGGGTCAAAGGCTCAAAGTAGAGCCGATCACTGGTGTCGTAGTCCGTGGAGACCGTCTCCGGGTTGCAGTTGACCATGATGGTTTCGTAACCAGCCTCGCGGAGCGCAAAGGCGGCGTGCACACAGGAGTAGTCAAACTCGATACCCTGACCGATTCTGTTGGGCCCAGAGCCGAGAATCACCACTTTTTGGCGATCAGAAGGCACCACCTCGGAAACCTGGTCATAGCTCGAGTAGTGGTAGGGGGTTTTCGCCGGAAATTCCCCGGCACAGGTGTCGACCGTCTTGAACACAGGGCGGATGCCCATGCCGTGCCGCAACGCACGCAGCTCCCCCTCAGTCATACCGCGCAGGGAAGCCATCTGAGCATCGGAAAGACCGTGTTGCTTCCCGTAGGTCATGAGCGCCGGGGTGAGCTCAGCTTCTGCGGCAATCTCTCCTGCAACCTCATTGATCAATTGGATTTGATCAAGGAACCACGGATCAATCCCTGTGGCCTCATGCAATTGCTCCACAGTGGCGCCCTGCCTCAGTGCTTGCTGCACGGTGACAATTCGTCCATCCGTGGGGCGAATGGACTGGGCGATAAGTTCTTTGGCTTCGAGAGGCTGCTCACCCCAGTGGAAGGAGCTCCCCCGTTGCTCTAGAGAGCGGAGAGCCTTGTTCAGCGCCTGGGTAAAGTTTCGACCCAGGGCCATCGCCTCACCGACCGACTTCATCGTGGTCGTAAGAGTGCGATCAGCCAACGGGAACTTCTCAAACGCGAAGCGCGGAACCTTGACGACGACATAATCGAGAGTCGGCTCGAACGAAGCCGGGGTGACCCGGGTGATGTCGTTAGGAATCTCGTCTAGTCGATAACCGAGTGCCAGCTTTGCAGCGATCTTGGCAATTGGGAACCCGGTCGCCTTGGATGCCAAGGCTGAACTTCGGGATACCCGAGGGTTCATTTCGATAACAATGATGCGGCCAGTTTTCGGGTCAACCGCAAACTGAATATTGCAACCGCCGGTGTCCACCCCGACCGCGCGAATAATCGCGATTCCGATATCGCGAAGCTTTTGATATTCCCTGTCGGTCAGTGTCAAGGCAGGAGCCACCGTGATGGAGTCACCGGTGTGCACGCCCACAGGGTCAACATTTTCAATCGAGCACACGACCACCGTGTTGTCGGCGCCATCGCGCATCATCTCGAGTTCATACTCTTTCCACCCGAGGATGGATTCCTCCAGCAGCACTTCGGTGGTGGGGCTGTTATGCAGCCCATCGCTCACCATCCGAATCAATTCAGGCTCGTCGTGGGCAAACCCTGAACCCAAACCGCCCATCGTGTACGAGGGTCGAATTACTAGCGGGTAGCCCAAATCCTCGGCAAACTTTTTCGCGTCCTCGACGGTGGTGGCGATGTGGCTACGGGCGACATCAGCGCCCGACTCCAACACGAGGTCCTTGAAGATCTGACGGTCCTCTCCGCGCTGAATGGCGTCGAAGTCGGCGCCGATCAGCTCGATGCCGTACTTCTCGAGAATCCCCTCGGAGTGCAGCGCCATTGCCGCGTTGAGCGCGGTTTGTCCCCCAAGGGTCGGCAGAATCGCGTCCGGCTTCTCCTTTGCGATGATGGCTTCAAGAATCTCGGTGGTAATCGGCTCGATGTACGTCTGGTCCGCAAAACCGGGATCGGTCATGATGGTGGCGGGGTTCGAGTTCACCAGGATGACCCGAACGCCCTCCTCCCGGAGCACGCGGCACGCCTGGGTGCCGGAGTAGTCAAACTCGGCTGCCTGTCCAATGACAATCGGGCCGGACCCGATCACCAGCACACTCGAGATATCAGTGCGTTTTGGCATACCTACACGCCACCCTTCGTGGTGCTGAGATGTTCGACTACAAGGTTCCGGAAGTCATCAAACAGATAATTCGCATCCCGGGGTCCCGCGGCGGCTTCCGGGTGGTACTGGACGGAAAATGCGGGAATGTCGAGTGCGCGCAGACCCTCGACCACGTTGTCGTTCAAACTGAAATGACTCACTTCAACAGAGCCAAAGCCCGCGGGTGAGTCGATAACGCCTTCGAGTGGCGCATCGACCGCGAAGCCATGGTTCTGTGCCGTGATCTCCACCCTCCCCCGAGCCTTATCGAGAACGGGCTGGTTGATGCCCCGGTGACCGTATTTGAGTTTGTAGGTCCCAAGGCCCAACGCGCGGCCAAGGAGCTGGTTTCCGAAACAGATTCCAAAGAACGGGAGTCCGTGCCGCAGTGCCTCCTGAAGGACCGCGACTTGGTTATCGGAGGCCGCAGGGTCACCGGGCCCGTTTGAGTAGAAAAGGGCAATCGGTTCTGTCGCAAGAATCTCCTGAAAGGTAGAGGACGCCGGAAGAATGTGGACCTGGAATCCCCGCGCCGCGAGTTCGCGCACCGTTGATTCTTTGATTCCCAGGTCGATGACCGCGAGAGTCCCCAACATCTCCGTCGTTGCCGGCACCACTCGAGCCTCAGAGACGCTCACGCGATCAGCCAGCGACTGCCCGGTCATCAGGGGTCCAGCTAGAACCTTCTCAAGCTGTGCGTCCGGAGACAATGCGTAGCCATCGCCACTGAAGATTCCGCCTCTCATAACCCCGGCATCCCTCAGGACCAACGTAATGGCGCGCGTGTCAACGCCGGAGATCCCGACCACCTGATCGGAGAGAAGGTCCTCTTCGAGTGAGCGCTCGGATCGGAAGTTTGAGGGTCTCGGGGAGGGATCCCGCACGACGAAGCCTTCCACCCAGACCTGCCGAGATTCGGCATCCTCGTCGTTCATCCCCGTGTTGCCAATATGAGGTGCCGTCATAACGACAATCTGTCCGGCATAACTGGGATCCGTCAGTGTCTCCTGATACCCGGTCATGCCTGTTGAGAAGACGACCTCCCCCACCCGGATGCCTTCCGTTCCCCAGGCATACCCCGGGAACCTAGACCCGTCTTCGAGCACTAAAACTGCTGGTGTTCTCACTGCGTGTCAGCCCCTGACGCTTGGTTGATGGTGGACACAATTTGTTCGAGGTTGCTATCAACCATTCGGAAATAGCTTTCCACGCGATGGGGTCCCAACGACCACTGGACCATCAGTAGTCCGTCCGGCTCCACGCCCCTGTCAATGGTCCAAGTAGCTCGACCCGCCATTAGCGACGGCGAATAGGGCAACAGGAGGGCGTTCGCCCCGCGGGTTTCAAGCACGAGACCATCCGTGCTGAAACCAAGTGTTGCTTTTGCTCGATAGCTCAGCGGGCCCACCGCAACACGTTGAAGCGGGACACCCGCCTCCGAAGTCCCCACGTAGAGGCATTCCTGTCCATCGCGCACTTCTCGCTCCGGGTCAAACCACGTGAAAAACTCAGCCCAGTCTCGGTAGGAAGCTTTTCGGCGTCTCCAACCCCATGCCGCCCCGGAGAGAGCGAGTACGGCCAAGGCCACCATCAGTAGTCCCGAGAGCTCTTGTGTCATTCCGCTTCTGTCCTTTCGATGGGGAGAACTTTCACGAGCTTGCCGTCCGCGACGGTTGCCACTCCTCGATAAAAAGTGTGAACGACCGTGCCTCGGAGCGCTCTCCCGAGATACGGGTTGTTCCGGCTTAGGCTGCCCGAGGGTTCGGGGGTGGGTCGAGAAGGGTCGACCAGCGCAAGGTGTGCAGGTTGACCGAATCCAAACGGCTCACCATAACCCGCAACACCACCAATCTCCGCCGGCTTTATGGACATCACCCTTGCGACATCTCGAAGCCTGAGAAGACCGGGCTCCACCAGCGTCTCTAACACCACGGCAAGGGCGGTTTCCAGCCCCACCATGCCAAAAGCGGCTTGGTCAAAGGCACAATTCTTTGATTCAGCGGGGTGCGGGGCGTGATCGGTCGCGACAATATCGATGATGCCCGAAGCGATGCCCTCACGGAGCGCCAGCGTGTCCTCCCGGGTGCGTAACGGAGGGTTGACTTTGAAGAGGGGGTTTGACTCGCTCACGAGGTCCTCCGTGAGAAGAAGGTGGTGTGGAGTCACCTCGGCGGTAATAGAGATGCCGCGCGCTTTGGCCCAGCGCACCACGTCAAGCGAGCCTGCCGTGGACACGTGGCAAACATGCAACCGCGCATCTAGCGCTTCGGCCAGCAGCGCATCGCGGGCGATGATGGACTCTTCGGCGACAGAAGGCCACCCGGTAAGCCCCAGGCGATCAGCCAGGGCTCCCGCATTCATTTGCGAACCAACAGTGAGCGAAGGGTCTTGGGCGTGTTGCGCGACCACGGCGCCTACCTGCCGAGCGGCCAGCAGCGCATCCCGCATAAGTGCTGAGTCAGAGACACAGTGTCCGTCGTCGGAAAATACACGAGGCGCGGCTTCAGACCCGGCCATTCCGGCGATGTCAGCGAGTTCCTCTCCGCGCAGGCCACGGGTCACCGCGCCAACGGGGCGAACGTCGGTGTACCCGGCCTGGCGGCCCCAGTCCCATACTTGCTGGACCGCGTCCGGTGAGTCTGTCGTCGGCTGGGTGTTCGCCATCGCGTGAATCGCCGTAAAGCCGCCGAGGGCTGCTGCTTGAGAGCCGGTCAGCACAGTTTCAGCGTGCTCCATCCCGGGCTGGCGAAGGTGTGTGTGTAGGTCGACAAGTCCGGGGAGTGCAACTAAACCGTCTCCGTCAACCACGGTGTGATCGGAATCGAGTGCGTCGAGAGGCACGAAGACGCCGTCTTTGATTCCCAAATCCGCGCGCGTTTCACCCAACAGGTTCACGCCTGTCACGCGCTGGTCCCTCACGACCGGTCCCCCCATACTTCAAACAACACGGCCATACGCACGGAAACTCCGTTGCGGACCTGCTCCAGCACAACGGAGCGGTCAGAATCAGCCACCGCGGAAGCGATTTCTACTCCACGATTCATCGGGCCTGGGTGCATCACGATCGTGTCTGCAGGAAGGCGATTGGCCCTCTCCTCTGTGAGGCAGAAGTCGTTCACATACTCATCGAGAGAAACCTGGTCGCCCGCCGTCCTGCGCTCGTGTTGGACGCGCAGCATCATGACCGCGTCTGGCTCAGCATGAATAGCGGCGTCAAAATCAGTGGTGGACGCAACAGGCCACGAGCTCACGTCCTCAGGCAGAAACTCTTCAGGGCCCGCGACGGTAACCTCCGCGCCCAATGCGGTCAGCAGCACAGCATTCGACCGGGCGACACGCGAATGGGCGATATCTCCCACAACGAGGACCTTGAGCCCCGCCAGATCACGACCGCGGGGTTCTTCCCAGAAGACCGAACGCAGCGTGGCCGCGTCAAGGAGAGCCTGTGTGGGGTGCTCGTTGGTGCCATCTCCCGCGTTGATAATCGGTGTTGCTACTGCGCCAGAGTGCGCAAGTTCCTCGGCGGCGCCAACGGCGCTATGCCGAACGACAATGATGTCCGCACCCATGGCCTCTAAGGTCTGCGCCGTATCGTGCAAACTCTCGCCTTTGGACACGCTCGACCCTGTGGCCTGAAACGTCATGACGTCAGCCGACAGCCGCTTGGCCGCCGCCTCAAAGGACAAACGTGTCCGAGTGGAATCTTCCATAAACAGGTTGACCATGGTCACGCCGCGCAAAGTGGGCAACTTCGGTACGGAGCGGGCGGCAACTTCGGCAAACTCAAGAGCAGTATCCAGCAGGCTCACCGCTTGCTTAGAGCCCAGATCTTTGGTGGAGAGCAGGTGCTTCATATTTCCAGCACCACCTCGTCCAGTCCGTCGATCTCCTCGAGCTTCACAGAGACACGCTCACCCAAGGCTGAGGGCAGGTTCTTACCCACAAAATCAGCGCGAATCGGCAGTTCCCGGTGTCCACGGTCGACCAAAACAGCCAGCCGGACGGCTTGTGGTCGTCCGAGGGCGGTGAGAGCGTCTAATGCGGAGCGCACGGTTCGACCCGAAAACAGCACATCATCGACGAGGACGACCGCCGCGCCGTCGATGCCCCGGTCCGGAACAGTGGTGGGAGCAGGCGACCTATGGCCCGCACCCGCCAGATCATCCCGGTACATCGTGATGTCAAGGGAACCCTGTGCGACAGGGTGCCCCGCGATGTCTTCGAGGATCAGAGCCAGACGCTGCGAAAGCACTGCACCGCGTGTGGGAATTCCCATGAGCACAAGGGTCGAGGGGTCGGGAATGGACTCGACAATCTCGTGGCCCATTCGCCGCAGCGTGCGCTCGATATCTGCAGCAGAGAACACGGGACGCACGGACATCCGACCCTCCTTCCGAGCCTCACAGGACTTCATTTAAAGCAGGTTGTAGGACCAGCATACTTCACTGGCGCGGCAGGGCCTCGCCAGTCCCGGTGTTTTCCCCAATCGTGCGGAGAACACCGTGCACAAAACCTCCGGAGGCTTCGGTCGAAAGCTCCTGGACCAATTCCACCGACTCCGAGATTGCCACGGCGGGCGGCACCTCGTTGTTGTGGAGAAGCTCCCACGCACCGAGTCGTAGCACGGCCCGATCAACCGCTGGCATCCTCTCCAGAGGCCACGACGTGCTGGCTGCTCGGATAGCGCTGTCTATTTCTGGCAGATGGGCAAGAATTCCTTCCACGATCTGCTGGGCGTAGGGCCAGCTGGAGGCGCGCTCGGGCTCTGCGCTCGCGACCGCCCGCGCTGATTCGAGAGCGTCAGCAAGTGATGTCTCCCGAACGTCTGCGCCGAACAGAATGTCGATGGCCCGCTTTCGAGCTTTGCGCCGCGCGCTCACTCGTCACTCACGCGACCGAGGTACTCCCCTGATCTCGTGTCGACTTTGACTTTTGTTCCCTGTTCGACAAAAAGTGGCACCTGAATCTCGAAGCCGGTCTCTAACGTGGCAGGCTTGGTGCCACCCGTCGATCGGTCACCCTGGAGTCCTGGCTCGGAGTAGGTAATTTCGAGCACTACAGAGGCGGGAAGCTCGACATACAGCGCTTCGCCGTCGTGCATGGCAATCGAGACAGGCTGGTTTGCGAGCATATAGTTCGAAGCATCGCCTACAACAGCGCCGGGAACGGTCACCTGGTCGTAATCGCTTTGGTCCATGAAGACGAAATCAGCGCCATCTTCATAGAGGAAGCTGTAGTCCCGGCGGTCCACCACGGCGAAGTCAATCTTTGTGCCCGCGTTGAAGGTCTTGTCGACCACCTTGCCCGAACGTACGTTCTTCATCTTGGTGCGAACAAAAGCCCCGCCCTTGCCCGGTTTCACGTGCTGGAACTCAACTACCGCCCACAACTGACCGTCGAGATTCAGCACGCTGCCGTTCTTAATGTCGTTCGTTGTTGCCATGGGATGGCCCTCCTTGCAGGCTGATGATCTGGTCGAGTGCGAGAACGTATGAATCCGCACCAAAACCGGCAATAACGCCGGTGGCCACCGCAGAAATGACCGATTGATGCCGGAACTCTTCCCGCGCGTGCGGATTGGAAAGGTGAACCTCGATCAAAGTCAGCCCTGCGCCGGTCACCAGCGCACACGCATCCCTGAGCGCGTACGAATAATGCGTGAAAGCCGCCGGGTTGAGAATGACATGGCTCTGATTGTCCACCGCGTGGTGAAGAAGCCCGATCAGTGTTGCTTCATCATCGGTTTGCTCGAACGAAATCTCTAACGAGTCGCTCGCACGCGCGCGAAGGGCAGACTCAATGTCGGCAAGAGTGGCCGTGCCGTAGATCTCGGGTTCTCTCGAGCCCAGCCTCTGCAGATTGGGGCCATGAGCCACCAGAACATGCGCCATATCTCAACCTTAGCCGGTGTGAGCAGCGAGCTCTTGGTATGCGGCAAACAGGACGGATTCATCCGGGATGGCGAGCACCCGGGGTTTTCCGGGCGCATCCAAGACAACAAACCGGACCACGCCACCGCGGGCTTTCTTATCCTTTTGCATCGAAGCGAGGAGGGTCTTCCACCGGTCAGCCGGGTAGCTCAACGGTAAGCCAAGATTTCCCAGAATCGCCCGGTGTCGCTCGAAGTCGGCCTCACCCAGGTTTGCAACGATGCGCGAGAGCTCCGCCGCGAAAACCATCCCGATCGAAATGGCAGCGCCATGTCGCCACTGGTAACGCTCGGCGTGCTCGATCGCGTGGCCGAGGGTATGGCCATAGTTCAGGATTTCTCGCCCACCCGCCTCGAGAAAGTCTTCCCCAACAACGTCTGCCTTCACCCGGACTGCTCGGGTAACCAGCTCAAGAAACACCGTCGAGGTCGTATCGAGTGCATCCTCTGGATGTTGCTCCAGCAGATCCAGAATCTTCGTGTCTTTGATGAATCCACATTTCACGACCTCCGCGAGCCCGGTGCGTACATCGTTTTCCGAGATGCTCGCAAGGACGTCGGGGTCGACAATCACGGCCGTCGGGGCATAAAAAGACCCGACCAAGTTCTTCCCCTCAGCGGTATTGATTCCCGTCTTGCCACCGATCGCCGCATCCACCATCCCCAGAACGGTGGTGGGAATATGAATCACCGGCACTCCTCGCAGCCAAGTGGCCGCCACAAAACCGGCAACATCCGTGGTGGCGCCGCCACCCAGCGACACAATCACGTCGTTTCGCTGAAAGTCCGTCTGTCCCAGGATTCCCCAGCAAAAAGAGGCCACCTCAATGCGCTTAGCTCCCTCAGCATCAGGCATCTCGGCGAGGAAAACTTCTCGTTGGCCCAACTTTCCGCGGAGGCTATCGGCAATGGCCGCGAGAGGTGGTGCGTGGGCAATCAACACCTTTTTGGCATCACCGGGCAAGAGCGATTCCAGCATCTCGAGAGAACCCGGGCCGACCACGATGGGATAGTCGCCCTGCTGGGTGTTCGTCACCGTGATGGTTGAGGATGAGGGGCTCACGATTTGGCCTCCAACCACTCGAGAATCTCGGCCGCCACTCTATCGACTGGCGTGTGGCTTGCATCAAACACTCGGTCAGCGACCTCGGTGTACCAGGCGCTTCTCTCAGCGAGCAGCTGCCTCCACGATTCAAGGCCATCTCGCAACAGCGGGCGTTTGTTGGAGTTCAGGCGGTGAGCCACGGCATCCTCCGAGATGGTGATCATGGCCACCGGTACGTTGAGCAAATCGGCACGCGTATCAGGATCAATCACCGCGCCCCCGCCGAGCGACACCACCGCATCACTGGCCAGCGCGTCAATCACCGCAGCCCGCTCGTATTGCCGAAACACACTTTCGCCCTGCGTCTCGAAGATGTCTGGGATAGGGCCATGCTCACGCACAATCATTTTGTCGGTATCGATCACGCTCCTGCCAACCAGCGGCGCCAAGGCCTTCGCAACACGCGTTTTTCCCGAAGCCGGAGGCCCGACGAGAACAACTACCGGGTGGGTCACTGAACAGTAGGTGACGCAGGAGCGATGGTCTCGGGAATAGACGCAACGAAACTGTCGCGGTTTCGGCGAAGCTCCTCCAACGAATCGCCGCCAAACTTCTCTGTCAACGCTTCCGCGATTACCAGCATCACCATGGCTTCGGCGACAACCCCCGAGGCCGGCACCGCGCAGACGTCGGAGCGCTGGTGATGGGCTGCAGCTTCCTCACCAGACGTTGTATCGATCGTCCTCAGTGCTCGAGGGACCGTGGCGATGGGTTTCATTCCTGCTCTTACTCGCAGAACTCCGCCCGTCGACATCCCGCCCTCAATTCCCCCGGCCCGTTCGCTCACCCGCTCAACACCATCGGGCCCGCGCACAATCTCATCGTGCGCGAGGGAGCCGGGACGTCGTGTGGTCTCGAAACCATCGCCTACCTCAACCCCTTTGATGGCCTGAATACCCATCAGGGCTGCAGCGAGGCGGGAGTCAAGGCGACGATCCCAGTGCACGTAGGAACCCAGGCCCGGCGGCAGTCCTCGAACAACTACTTCAACTACTCCCCCGAGGGTGTCGCCATTCTTGTGAGCCTGATCAACTTCCGCCACCATCGCTACCGACGTCTCCGCATCCGCACACCGCAGCGGGTCCTCGTCAAGGCGCTCCACATCCGAGGCGAACGGCAGCGCAGACCCTTCGGGCACGCTCACCGACCCGACCGCGACAGTGTGGCTCACGACATCAATCCCGAGGGAGACCAGCAGCTTCCGAGCTACGGCGCCCAGAGCAACACGGGCCGCCGTTTCTCGAGCGCTTGCGCGCTCCAACACGGGCCGTGCATCATCAAAGCCATACTTTTGCATCCCCGCCAAATCCGCGTGACCGGGACGAGGCCTGGTAAGCGCTCCTGCCCGACCACCTTGCAAATCTTCTTCAGCGACGGGATGGGGGCTCATGACGGTTTCCCACTTTGGCCACTCAGTGTTCGCCACCCGAATGGCGACCGGACCGCCCTGCGTGATGCCATGGCGAATACCTGCTGAGAGTGAAACCTCATCTGCTTCGAACTTCATTCGCGCACCACGGCCATAACCGAGTCTGCGGCGCGCCAGATCCGCTTGGATATCGCCAAGGAGCACGGAAACTCCCGCGGGGAACCCCTCCATCACAGCAATGAGTTCTGGACCGTGGGACTCGCCCGCTGTTAACCATCGAAGCATTTGATCATTCTCCCATGGCAGTGACGGTGCTAGACCCAGGTTCGAGGGCCACAGCTTCTCGCATCGCGCGCACCGCTTGTGCTTCGTCCGGAAGTGGTTCCTCGTCGGAGCCCTGCGCGAAGAAGCGAATCTGCCGTACGGCCTGATGAATCAGCATGGATAGCCCGGAAATTACACCCTGGCCGCGCGACAACCACTGCGAAGCGATAGGTGTGGGCCACGGCGAATAGCCGACGTCGAAGAGGCGTGAGGAATCGATTACTGCGTCCGTGGGGACCAGGTCGCTCGCGGACCCGCCCGGCAGGGTGGATACGACCAGACCAACGCGACCGTTGACCTCCTCGAAACTGTTGTGCACCCGAGTGTTAAGTCCCAGCGACTGGGCAATGCGAGCAGTCTCAGTGCCTCGAGCGGGATTTCGAACCACGAAGTCGATATTCCGCACCCCCGCCAACTGCAATCCGAAAGAGACCGCCCTGGCAGTAGCCCCAGCGCCGAGAATCACGGCATCAGTCGTCTCGACTCCAGCCTCCGACAGTGCACCCACTACCCCCCATGGGTCAGTATTGGCGCAACGCCATTGCCCGCCAGCACGATAAAGGGTGTTGGCAACCCCCAGCACATCAACGACATGATTGCGCTCGAGCGGCAGCTCTGCGAGGGATTCTTTGAGCGGCATCGTGGCGGAGAGCCCTGTCAGGTCTCGACTGTGACGCTCCCAATAACTTGTAAACGTTTCAGTGGTGACCTCTTGTCGCCCGTAGGACCAGTCCATTCCCAGCGCCGCGTAGGCGGCTCGATGCAGGACCGGTGACAAGGAGTGCTCAATGGGTGATCCCCAGACCTCTGCATGCCCACTAGCAGTAGGCACCGTTTTCCTCACTTTCCCGGCACCAGGACAACCACTGATCCACAGCAACGAGGTGTTGCGCATACGTGTTGGAAAATACGGTTTCCCCCGTGCGCAGGTCAACCGACACGAAGTAAAGCCAATCGCCCGAAGCGGGGTTTACTGCAGCGTCAATGGCGATATCACCGGGTAGTGAAATAGGTCCAGGAGGCAAACCTGGGTAAACGTAGGTGTTGTACGGGTTTGATTCGTCGGCACGATCAGCGTCGCTGGTGCCCGCACCGTCATACAGGCCGGTCCAATAGGTGACCGTGGCGTCGGACTGCAGCGCCATACCCACATCTAGCCGGTTGTAAAACACCCGGGCAGCTTTATAAAAGTCTTCCTCGAACCGAGCTTCTCTTTGAACCAGTCCGGCCATAGTCAGCACACGATGCCAATCCGACTCTGCGACGCCTGCTTGAGCAAGCCGGCTCTTCATCTCCTCGACCATGCGAGCGACGATTTCCTCCGCCGTTGCACCAGGCTCAAAGCTGTAGGTGGCGGGGAACAGATACCCCTCTAAGGACTCGGTGGGACTAACAATCCCATAGAGCGAAGGCTCGCTCGCGGCGGCAGTCAAGTCTTCAATGGGCAACGAAGCCTGTTCCGCGATGATCTCGAGCGCCCTCTGCATCGTCACGCCCTCAGGAATCACGAAGCTAATTTGGACACGATTGTCCGAATCGCGCAGGGCGGCCAACGCGCTTTCAGCCGACATGCCGGTCAAGAGCCGATAGGTACCCGGCTGAAACGTAATGGTGGCATCCTGCAGGAGGAGGTCGTAGACGGCCTCAAAAGAAGCGGTCACACCAACATCAGCGAGTTTCCTCGCCACCGTCTCGCCAATGTCCCCGGGAGCGACAATCACATCGATTGTGGGAGCAGCGCCCCCACCTTCGTAATCAGCCGCCGGTTCCGAAGCAAAATAGTTGACCACTCGCTCGCCGTATTCGCTCCATACCCACCAGACGCCACCGCCGCTGAGGAGCAAAATTACGATGGTGAACAGCGCAAACACCGTTTTCCCGCGCCCACCTGGCACCCGGGAGTGAACTTCTCGACGAGAGCTGCTCTCCGGCGTTGAAGCAGCGCTTGACTCTCCAGGAAGTGTGTTGAAAATCTCATCGAACTTTGAGTCGTCAGGCATTGTTACCCTTCAGCACCAAAATTTCTCCGGGGGGAACACCACGGGCTTTTTCAGAATCCACAGCGTGCTGCAACAGGATAACAGCGGCAGCTTGGTCGATGACGTGGCGTTGGTTTTTGGAACTCCGACCAGCGGCTCGCAGACCGGCTGCTGCTTGCACGGTGCTCAGGCGCTCGTCGACCAACCGCACGGGGACTGTTACCAACTCCGTGAGGTCTCGCGCGAATTGTTCAGCATCTTCTGTGGAAGCTGTGTGACCCCCGCTGAGCGCGATAGGTAACCCCACGACGATTTCCAGGGGCGCTCGCTCCTCGGCAAGCTGAACCAAAGACTCCAGGGCAACCGCGCGAGGCAGAGTCGCCACTGGGGTGGCTAGTAGCCCGTCCGGGTCACAGCTCGCGACGCCCACGCGGGCTTTGCCCACGTCGACTCCCAACCGGACCCCCCGCCGCACTAGAGGCGCTCGACCTCTGCAGTGATGTCAGCGAGAGCGCTGTTGAGCAGGTCGCCCTGAGGCCCGCCACCCTGGGCTATCGCCGGTTTACCACCGCCGCCACCACCCATGACTCCAGAAGCCATCTTCACCAGGTCGCCAGCATGGGCGCCGACAGAAACCGCTGCAGGGTTGGCGGCAATAACGAGGGTGGCACGACCGTCGTTAACAGAACCCAGCGCCACAACAGCTGCCGCATCGCCAAGACCAGCGAGGACACCCGTTGTGAGTGAGCGCACATCATCCCCAGAAATTCCTGGGCCCAAGTCCGAGCACACATGGGAGACGGAACCCCGACTGACGGACGCAACAAGCTCAGGAATTTTCGCACCCGTGGCTTCCTGCTGAACCTTGGCTAACTGGCGCTCGAGGTCCCGAACCTGGCCCACCAAATCCTCAACACGAGCGGGAATATCCTCACGGGGTGTCTTCAGAAGTGAGGTGAGCCTCCGCATCAGGGACTTCTCAACAGCGAAGTCTTTCACCGCGGCGGTGCCCACAAGAGCCTCGATGCGTCGAGCCGTCGAACTCACGGAGGACTCGCCCAGCACCGTTACGACACCGATTTGGGACGATCTCGCCACGTGCGTGCCGGCACACAACTCTCGCGACCAAGGGCCGCCAATGTCGACCATGCGCACCACATCGCCATATTTCTCACCAAAGAGGGCCATGGCCCCTTGTTCTTTGGCCTCCGCGACCGGGAGGATCCGGGTGGTCACCTCCAGGTCTTGGGTGATCGCGTTCTGGGAAATCTCCCCAATGGCGTCCTGTGCATCTTTGGTCAATGCCTGGTTCCACGAGAAGTCCAGCCGGAGATAACCGGGGCGATTCAACGAACCGGCCTGCGTGGCGTGGGGGCCCAACGTGTCACGGAGGGCGGCATGGATCAGGTGGGTGGCTGAGTGGGCTCGCTGGCCTTCGTAGCGTGTTGCTCGATCAACCGAGACGTCGACGCTCTCCCCCACGGACAGTGTGCCTTCGTCCACGCGAACGGTATGGGAAATCAGGCCGGGAACTGGCTTCTGGACGTCGGTAACGCTGGCACGGACGCTGGGACCCGACAGGCTCCCCACATCTGCAACCTGCCCACCGGACTCCGCGTAAAGCGGTGTTTCCGCCAAAATCACTTCTGCGATCTGACCTGAGCCCACCGAGTCCACAGAAGCTCCGTCGACGAGCAACCCAAGAACGGTGGACGTGGCGTCCAACATCGTGTAGCCGCAGAATGCCGTTTCCCCAGCCTGACGAAACTCACCGTACACACTGACGTCTGCACGCAGAGACTTCTTCGACTTGGCATCTACCTTGGCGCGGCTGCGTTGCTGCTGCATGAGCTCCGCAAAGCTGTC
>CAKZKU010000072.1 GCA_937124545.1 uncultured Microbacteriaceae bacterium
AGCCCTCGGGCCACGGGTTCTGAAGCTTCATGTAACTATTTTAGCAGTTAGCCCAAGTTGACCATGGCGTCAATCGCCTCGGCCACAAGGTTGGGCTCAGCAGCAACGCCGCCTCCCCCGCCACCACCCGGCGCAGGCCAGATGGTAGCCATTAGATGTCCTCTAGCAGGGCGCGCAGCAGGGCGGCATTGGACTCGTTCGTGTCGCTGATTGCGTACAAACGGTCGTTGGGGTTGAGTTCGACAGAGAAACCCGCACCTGGGTCGAGCTTGAAGCCGTAGTCGGAGGAGGTGACAGTAGCCCCACCGATGTAGACAATGGCGGTTTCGTCAACATTCTGGATCGTTACATCGAGACCAGAGTGGCGTGCGCCAGGGGTTAGCTCGGTTGCGGTGGTGTTGCTCAGCGTGAGAAGGTCGTGGTAGATAGCCATATTACTATTCTACCGCAAAATGTGATAGCGTTTATCTGCACAAGGAGGAAAGATGCCCACAATTAGATTTCAAGACACGACCCGCGAAATTTCCGAACACTTCTACCCCAAGCCATCAAAGTTTTTCATCCCGGAATGGCTGAAAAACCTAGCGCCTTATGTGGACGCAGAAAAAAATTACAGTACCGCTAAGCGTTGTTTGCCCATGATGGATGCGGTGATGTTTGGTTACACCATGGTCACAACCGAAGACATCCGTGTCAATCAGCTGGGTGCAGGGATGGAGCCAGCATACGAATGGAGCTTTGGTCACGGAATAGAGTTTCACGAGCCGGAACAACTTATCACCCACATGCAAGTGGATGACAACACGAGAATAGCGAAGTACGTTTCGCCCTGGACAATCCGAACTCCCGAAGGCTACTCTTGCCTTTTTGTGTCACCGCTAAACTCCGACAACCTAACTTTCGTGCCGTTCAGCGGAGTCGTGGATACTGATACCTACGATGTGCCGGTGGCGTTTCCGTTCCTACTGAGCCCAAAAGACTTTCAAGGTGTAGTACCGGCCGGGACGCCTATCGCGCAGGTAATCCCCTTTAGGCGCGAGTCGTGGGATCACGTTGTGGAAGACTTGGATATCGAAACAGACAAAAAAGCGTATCGCTTTGTAAAAAGTATGTTCAAAAACGTTTACCGAAACTACTTCAGGCAAGAAAAATCATTTGTATGATTTCTTTGACCAGATGTTTTTGATGTAATTATTTTTGATAGTAGACTCCACGCCAGCTTCGCGTTCATACATGTACTGCTCGTCAGTCATTACATCGAACTTGCTTGACCAGCTTTCCCTTTTGAATGGGAACACTTGTGCGACGGGCGTTCCCTTCTCTATGATTCCTTCAAAGTCCGAGGCTATCCATAGAGGGATGTTGCTATCAATAAGGCTTTTATCGGTGTCCACGGTTGCGGATACTGGGTGAAATGGACTGTCGTAATGTCCAGCTGGAGGCTTGATCATTGTCGAGTACCCAGCGGGAGTTTCAATCCTAAGCCAAGTAAGATACTTGAACACAACCGGACTGAAACCGGGCGGTGGTGGTATTCTTCTGCCCGAAGGCCCGTGCAAGTCAAAAACTTCTTTTTGAACCCTCCACGAAAGTATCGGATCGCCATCTGTTTGAGTTACTTGTATGTCGGCCCACAGTGGGATGACATATCCGCCCGTAATCGCATCCAGCATTGGAGTGCATTTTTTGGCCGTTGCGTTTGAGTAGCCATCACGAACTAGCAGTTTGTTGCCGCTCGGATTCTCCGAAGACTTATCGTATGACTCCATTTTGCGGAACCATTCAGGCATGAAAGATTGCGCAGGAGCGGGGCGCTTTGCAACGCTGTAGGAATAGTCGCCTATGTACTTAAATGTAATTTCCGGCATGGCCAAAGCCTACCAGGAATTACTCCTCGCCCAAAACCCAGGCTTGCGATTCTTCGTCCCAGTCGTAAAGGTGCGACAGCGAAGCGTCTGGCATTTCAACTGGCGCTTCGTATTTCTTTTCAGCAGAGTTCCACACCCATGATTCATATGGTTTTACGGGGAGCGGGACAATCAGGTTGGCGCTCGCAACTACGGGCACTTCATCAATGCTTACGTTTACCTCAACGCTCACTTCGTCGCCAAAGCTATAGTCACAGGGGGCCTGCTCGACAAGCTCCTGATCGGTTGCCACGAAATTGTCAAGAACAATGCGTGAAATTTCTGAGCCGTTAGCGGAAACCAAAACGGTGCCATTGATTTTTTCCAAGTCGGCGGGAATGTCGTTTTCTGCAATCTTGGCAAAAACAATACCCGTGCCGGGTTCTTCGTCGGCAATTATGTCGCAGGTGTTTCCCGACAAGTCGAACACTACGTCTATTTTCATACTGCGTACCTCACATAAACCACTCCGGCATATCCATTGGTTGGGCTTCCAGTACTGGTCGCAGCTGGGCCCTCCCCGGCTTCGCCGTAGCGAGTTGCGTTATTCACAACGTTCTGTCCGCCCTTGCCGCCAATCCCGTAATCGTAATTCGATCCCGAGAAGTTGCTGTTGTAGCCATTAGCCCCCGAACCTGAAGCGCCGGAACCAGTACTACCGCTCCCGTCGAATCCAGTCGGCGGGATACCCCTCCCCACCGACGAGTTGTTGTAACTCCTGCCGCCACCGTTTGCGCCGTCAGTGTTATGCGTTGAGCCACCACCGACACCGAGACGAACCGAACCGTCGGACTGAGATTGAATTCCACTTGGGCCACCGGTTTTTGACCCAAGAGATCGAGCGGCACCAACGGTGACTGTGTAATTCTGGGGGCTTACTTCAATTTCCGCGAGAGAAACGCCGCCGCCGCCTCCCCCGCCGCCGTAGCGAGCCCCGGGGTTGGCCGCGTATCCACCCGAACCACCCGCACCAACAAGCAGCACCTCAGCTTTGGCACCGTTAGAGCATTTTGTTACGGTGAAAGTTCCGGCAGAGTTGAATCGGTGAAGCTTGTAGGTGACACCACCATCGGTAATTGTAGACACCGTGCCACCGGTTGCTTCAATAAACTGACCAAGAGAGCTTGCCTTATTGCTGGCGGTATCGCCGATTGTGCTAGTGGAAAGTCGCTTAGAGGACATTATTTATTCCTAAGCGGTGATTTCGGTGCCGAAGACGTTGACGCTCATGTCTGCGCTTGAGCAGTAAGCGGTGATAACGTCGGCTGCATCGAGAGTAATTCCGAGAGTGAGGGTTGTTGAGTCGTTGGCCGCAATCGCAACATCATAAGCAATGAAGTGAAGTGTCGCCTCGGCTGCGCCGTTGGGACGAATTGACAAGCGGTAGGTTCCGGCGGTTGCTGCGCGGTTGGCAACAATAATCGTGGACACAACGGCCTCGGTTGCGGAGGGCACGGTGTAAACGTCGGTAGCAGTCGTTGCCGATGGCGCTGACTGACCCAGTACTTTATAAGCGTTAGCCATTGGCTATGCTCCCATCATCATAAAATTTTGTTCGAAAC